>DPLR01000572.1 GCA_003541895.1 Cytophagales bacterium
ACAAGGCGATCATCGTCTTCACCGAACTCCACGGGCTCAACCCGTTTTTGTCGATGCCGGCTGCGCGGAAGTAGTACCGGGTACCACTGACAAGCCCGCTCATCACGAAGCGATTGCGTGTGCCGCTGTAGATACGTTGCCAGTTAGCATCGGTGCTGATGTCGGTGCTCATTTGGTATTCGTAGGTACCGTGGCCGATGCCCTCACGTTGTAAGCGTACTTCGCCAACGTTGCCTGTAGCTGACACTTCGAATCCATGTGCGAAGTTGCCGCCTTTGCCTCTTACCTCCATGCCGGCACTGAGAATGATTGCCTCAGCATTGGCGGGGTTGGCACTGGCGATTCCTTCTACATAGTACCCGAGCAACTTAAGTGATAAGTCAAGTACCTCTACTTTGGCGCGCATGATAGCGGTTTCGTCTTTGCCGCCACCTTTGGCCGCAATGCTGGCCGCTTCTACCGCGTTTACATTAGTAGTAATGCTTGCCAATGTTGGGCTCGGTGTGCCGAAGTTGGCGTTGCCTGTCATCGATGTTACGATGAACCTTGTTTTCACAATTTTCTTTTCGATGGGCATTTGTGATAAACCCATTTTTACTTGTGTTTTCATAATTTTTTTTGTTGTGCAGTTCCACACTGGCCATGCATTCGCGAATTGCACTTGGGCGCTTTACTGCGGGTTAAAAATATTTTTTTGGTTTGTCAATTGACTAGCAGAATGCTGCAAGAGGAGGGGATGATTGAGTTTTTGGTTTCTAGTTTAAGGTTTCAAAGTTTCTGGTTTCGAGTTCCCTTTTTCTGGTTTCGAGTTTCCGCTTTTGCTCTCCACTTTTTGCTTTCAACTTTTCACTTTTTACTTTCTACTTTTTTACTTCCACTTTTTCACTCCCACTACTTGCATTTTCTTGCTTTTGTGTAATTGTACGCAGCGTGTTTTTGTGGGATGCACTTTTTTTAAATATATATTTTTTTCTGCGGCCTATTTTTGCAACAACCTTGTAGAGGCGCTTTCGTTACAGCGCTTTATTTTTTTTGATTGGTTTTTTTGAAAAATTTTTTGGTTGCCGTTTTTAGAAAAATATTTTTTTAAGTCTAGCATCGTCTCCTGCCTCAGGGACGATGCGCGCTTGTTGTGAACCGTATCTTCCCCGCAGCGGGAGGCGGTACGACTGAGAAAGCAGGATTGATGCTTTCCTCCGTGAATCAATTGAATCTCTGATAATAATTACTGTATTTCCGGGATTTCAACTGTAGCTCTGACAGTGATTTCTGTTTTTGTCCTAGAAACAGTTGAAACCCCGGAGCTATTGCTAATTCTTTTCAAAAATTTGCTGAAACTCCGAAACAATAGCTATTTCTCTCCAAGTAATTGTTGAATCCACGGAACAATTATTATTTGTCTTTAAGTAATGGCTGAAACTCCGGGACAATAGCAATTGCTTTCCAATTAATTGTTGAATCTCGGGAACAATATCTATTTCTCTCAGTGAAATAGATATTTCATGCAGCACAATTGATGTTTTCTCCCTGACAGAGTTTATTGAACAGACGCCAAGAACGGAGGCAGTCTTCTTATAAATGTTCGAAAAAAGGATACGGGAAAAATACCCTCCCTGATACGGGAATTTTCCCGTATCATTATAAACATATCCTTCTTACATTTATACAAGCCAAAGCGGCTACTTGTTATAGCTCGACTTTAATCTTATGATCAAAACAGTAAAGATCATTTCACTGTTTTTGTTGCCTAATCTCGGTGACTCATCAATTTCATTTAGTTTGGTGAAGAGGATTGTTGGTGAAGAACGCCAACAACGGCAACAGATGATTGAAATAGTAAAAGTCTTTCTCTGCTGTTTTTATCGATCAAGATGAGCAAGCGCACCAATTAAAATATTTCAAAATTAGTAATTCAAATGGCTGATGAATATTTACACTCGCCCTCAAGGGTTGCAAATCAATTAAGGGATCAACTGTCGTCTGAAAAGAGAAAACTAGGATTCTTTTATGGAGCAGGAACATCAATTGCAGTAGGAATTCCAGGTGTTTTGAGTCTAACCTCTAAAGTCTTTGACAAATTAGAAAAACAATATAAAGAACCTTTCGATGCGCTTAGGAAGAAATGCGGTTCTGAAAATATAGAGCATGTGCTTAATATGCTTAGAACCATTCGAGAATTAATAGGAGATAGTGATGATGAAGAGATATACAAAATAAAGGGAAGGGAAGCAGGTCAAAAGTTAGATGTCGAAATCTGTAAGGCTATTTCTAAAATAGTTATGGATTCAACTACAGATGAATTTGACCCACATATGACTTTTTGCAATTGGCTCTTCCAAAATCAAGCAACTAGACACACTCCCATTGAGATATTTACTAGCAACTATGATCTCTTAATTGAGAGGGCTTTGGAGCTAAAGAAGCTTCCATATTTTGATGGCTTTGTTGGAACAATTGATTCATTCTTAATACCTGAAAGTGTTGAAGCAGAAAATGACAAATTAAGTGCTGGATTGTATGTTCCTTTTAGTTGGATAAGAATTTGGAAAATTCACGGGTCGATTAATTGGTTCTTGACAATTGATAAGGAAGGGAAAAAGCGGATTATAAGGTCAAGTCATAAAGCACCAAACGTAGGTGATGAGTTAATGATCTACCCTTCAAAACAAAAATACGATGAGTCTAGAAGACTTCCCTTCATTGTATTTCAAGATCGAATGAGAAAATTTCTAGCAAATGGTGAGGGACTATTTGTTATAGCGGGCTATAGCTTTAGTGATGATCACATTAACGAGATAATTTTTGAATCACTCCGATCTAATAATCGACTTGCAATTACAGCGTTAGTTTACGGAGAACCTGAAAAGAACCGAACTATCAATGAGAAAGTATTACGTTACGGGCTAAGTAATCCAAATTTTTCAATACTTGGCCCGGACAAAGCTTGTATTGGTGGAGTAATTGCCAAATGGGATGTTGATGAATCAGAGGATGAAATATTTTGGGACAAAGAAAAAAAGATATTTAATCTAGGTGACTTTGTAACCTTCAGCAAATACTTAAAAATGAATTTTGGTGTATTGGCCCAAATTCAAAATAAAGGAATAGCGAAGATTTCAGATCAAGAAACCGAAACTGAAACAAAAAAATGAAGTCAGATCTATCATTTCTTGGTTCAATCGTAAGGGTAATTGGAGCCAAAATATTTGTTGAATTAACGGAAGATTTACCTTCGTCTGCTCCGATTTTAGCTGGCAAAATTTACAAAGTTGGTCAGATAGGCTCATTCGTAAGAGTGCCGTTGGGAAATCTTAATATCTACGGCATAGTTACGATGGTAGGAGCAAATCCTTTGGATGTTGATAATAGTGAACCAACCAATTTCCCGTATGGAAAGAGGTGGCTGGAAATTCAATTAATTGGAGAATCTATCGGTAATAAGGATTTTCAGAGAGGAGTAAGCACGTATCCAACCATCGATGATGAAGTCCATGTAGTTACAAATGATGACTTAAAAGTGATACACTCGACTGATAGTCCCAACTCAATTAATATAGGTACACTTGCTTCTTCTGACAACTTATCTGCCTTCATAGACATAGACAAATTTCTTTCGAGGCACACAGCAATTGTGGGATCGACTGGAAGTGGCAAGTCAAATGCTGTGACTTCAATTCTGCGAGCAATCACATCGAGTGGATTCCCTAAATCCAAAGTAATTTTAATAGACCCACATAGTGAATACCATTCTGCTTTAAAAGATTACGCCAAGATCTTTTCGCTTGATGATAATCAAAACGCTCTCAAAGTACCTTTTTGGGGATTGTCTTACAATGAATTGGCTTTGGTATTGTTTGATAAAAAACAGGCAGCTGATACAAGTCAGGATTTAGCAATCCAAGAGGAGATAATTAAGGAGAAGAGGGCTATCGCAAGCAAGCTAAAATGCGGAAAAGTTGATGAAGAATATTTGACAGTCGATTTACCTATACCATTTAATATAAAAAAGATTTGGTATGACCTCTACAATGAGGAACACGCAACAGTAATGACAAAGCAGGATTTGTCGACTGCTGCATTTATTAAAGTTGGTGGAGCGGATCAAAAAGGTGATCAGAAGAGATTGATTGCGCCAAAATTTATGCCGCCCGGTGCAGGAAGTGCTGCACCTTTTAAGTTTAAGGAGAATAAAATCCTAGTGTCTTACTTGAATAAACTCCACACAAAACTGAAAGATAATCGGCTGGGTTTTTTGTTTGATGTTGATGAATTCAATGGTGTGGATTTAGATATCGATGATTTACTCGCATCATGGTTGAACCACGATAAGCCCATTACAGTACTTGATCTAGGTGGTGTTCCATTTGAAATAATGGATATGGTTGTGGGGCTAATATCTAGAATTGTATTTGAAAGTTTTTTTTGGGGTAGAAATATACCAGGTTTCGGAAGGCAAAGACCTCTACTAATGGTTTATGAAGAAGCTCATTCATACTTGCCAAAAGGGGGATCTAGTCAAACAGTAAGTGGCTATGCAAGTCGGGCTGTGAGAAGAATTTGCAAAGAGGGTAGAAAATATGGTATTGGAGCACTCGTGGTAAGCCAAAGACCGTCAGATTTAGATGAGACAATACTTTCACAGTGCGGAACTTTCATGGCTCTTAGACTATCTAATAGTGAAGATCAATCCATCATTGGCGCAGCAATGCCGGATAATCTTGGAAGTCTCTCCGAATTGCTGCCATCATTGAGGACGGGAGAAGCAATTATTGTTGGCGAAGCTGTTAAAATTCCAAGTCGCGTTAGACTTCCGCTGATTGACCCACGTCCGGATAGTAAAGACCCTGAGCCATCAAAGCTTTGGAGAGAGGATGCCGTTAAAGATCCAGAGTTCAAAAAGGCAGTTCAAAACTGGAGAAAGCAGAAAATTGAAAAAGATAATTCGTAGAATATGGAAATGATACCAGTAAACTCAAGTAATGTTGGCTCGATTGGCTATGATCCGGAGAGTGCTACACTTAGGATAGAATATTTAAAAGGAGGTATTTATGATTATCAAGGAGTACCTTTTGAAGTTTATGAAGGCTTGGTAGGCGCAGCGTCCAAGGGGGACTTCGTAAATCAATTTATAAAAAAGGGTGGATACCCATTTGCTAAAATTTCTTAATACATGAGTAAAACTGTTTACATCTTAGGCGCAGGGTTTTCAATGCCTGCGGGTGCACCATCCCAGGGAGGACTTATAAAAAATATTTTTGAGTTAAAGAAAGGTGGGAATGCGAGAAACAAAATTGAGATAAAAAAATGGGTTAATGACTTTGAAAATTTTCTAGGTAACTCTCTTTGTATTGATCGTAAGCGAATGCTTGATGTTACCTTTGAAGATATTTTCACACCTCTTGACCGATGTCTAATTGATGAAATTTCATTTAGGGATATGGATCTAAAAACTCTTGACGATAAACGAGAGAAGTTTTATAATCTCATAATAATAGCACTTAGAAATTCATTGCAAAATAGAGAATCCCCTTACATTGAACAATTCGCAAAACATCTTGTAAAACTGGCGAGGAAGAGACTAAAAGATGAAAAGAATGATGCCGTTTCAGTTATATCTACAAACTGGGATATTCTGCTTGACAACTCCATACAAAACCTAATTAATAATGAGGCAAAACCGAGAAATGCAGATTTCTCTGGAGTGGTTGACTACTGTTGTTACATAAGCTCGCTTGATGAAAATGATAGTCGAATTAAACCGGGATTATACGCCTTAGGAAAAGGAAGATATAATGTAAAACTTTTGAAGCTGCATGGTTCAATGAATTGGTTACAGTGTCCAAAGTGCCAACGGTTATTTGTCAAATTTTATCGATTTTGGACTGGGGGCTATGTGTTCCATAAGCAACATTGTAGGCATTGTAAGGAAAATTTTAAGAGTTCAGATGCACCTGACACTAAACTTCGGACAAATTTAATTATGCCAACTTTCCTTAAAGATTTGAATAACTTTCAAATAAAGCTCATCTGGCAAAATGCAGGCATTGAGCTATCTGAGGCTGACCAAGTTGTTTTTATTGGATACTCACTTCCACAGGCGGACTTTGAATTAAGACAGTTGCTTTCTAGAATGATAAGGAAGGATGCAAAAATTGAAATTGTACTAACAGATCATGATGACCCAAAAAATTATTCGGATAGCAGCAAACACAATTCAGCAGGCTTTAGATATGGAGTCTTCTTTAGTGGACGGAGACCAAAAATCTTTTATGATGGAGTCGAAAAGTACATTGATGATAACTTTAAATAATAGTATAGAGCACCTCGCCATCGTTGCTGTTCTTCACCAACGATCATTAAGTTAAAGAACCAAAGGCAGTATCAATTGCCGTCCCTCGCCATCGTTGGTGTTCTTCACCAACGATCTTGATGCAAAGTTTGCCGGAAATCTCCGTCAAAGCTATTGCTTCACAATACACCCATCTTCCATTTCAATGATTCGGTTGGTGCCTTCGGCAAAAGCGGGATCATGAGTAACAATCAACAGTGTCTGCTGGAAATTTTTTGCTAGTTCTTTGAAAGTATCAAAAACGATCTGGCTGTTTTTTTTGTCAAGGTTTCCAGTAGGTTCATCGCCCATGATGATCAGCGGATCGTTGATCAACGATCGCGCTATAGCAACACGCTGTTTCTCTCCTCCAGAAAGTTGATTTGCATTCTTATGTGCTAATTCTTTTATGCCTAGAATATCCAGCTTCTTGAGAGCACGTTCAATAATTTCTTCTTCCGAATATCTCCCCAGTCGCAAGGCTGGTAGCATCACATTTTTTAGAACCGAAAACTCATTCAATAAATAATGAAACTGAAATACAAATCCGATTTTTTCATTCCTAACTCGGGCAAGTTCTTTCTCTTTCCGGTGCTCCATTGGTTCACCATCAATGATAAGTTGCCCTTTATAATCTGTGTCCATGGTGGAAAGAATATAAAGCAACGTTGATTTTCCGCATCCTGATTTGCCCATAATCGAAACAAACTCACCGGCCTCGATTGAGAACGTTATGTGCCTGAGCACTTCCACGGTTACCGGATCATAAAAGCTTTTACCAATATCAATTGCTTGAAGAATCGGGCGCTTTCCTTATTTTTCTT
>DPLR01000449.1 GCA_003541895.1 Cytophagales bacterium
GGTAGCTAGCAATATTCAATTGACAATGGTGCCACTTTCCAGGCTAGCAATGTATTTTTGAATCTGTCCCCAGGTTCTTATCAAGTGGTGGTTACAGATGCTGGTAATTGTACAACATCGGCAACGGCAGTAACCATTAGTTCGCCTAGTGGCCTCACATTCTCATCGAGCAAAACTGACGTGACATGCTCTGGCAATAGCGATGGCACAATTACAATCACTGTCTCTGGCGGAACTGCACCCTACCAATATTCAGATGACAATGGCACTACTTTCCAGGCGAGTAATGTATTTAACTCGTTGGCAGTAGGCACTTATCAATTGGTGGCAAAAGATGCCAGTGGATGTCAATTCTCTGCTTCTGTTTCCATTGGTCAACCTACGGCAGTGACCTTTACATTTACCAAAGTTGATGCAGGCTGTTCGGGGTCAACCGGGTCAATTACAATCACGGGCTCGGGTGGAAATAATCTTTACATGTATTCCATCGACAATGGAACCACGTATCAGGCAAGCAATACCTTCAGCAATCTTGCCGCACAGACTTATCAGGCAATTATTAAAGATGGAAACAATTGTACTTCATCGACGAGTACGGTTACTATCAATGCCGGCAACCTTACTGTTAATTCCTCGAAGAGCGATGCAACGTGTGCAGGCAACGATGGATCCATTACAGTAAGCAGTGTAACCGGAGGAACAAGTCCTTATCAATATTCAATTGATGGAGGAACCACCTACCAGGCAAGTAATCTCTTCACCAATTTGAATGTTGGAAATTATTCACTGATGGTTAAAGACAATACAGGATGTACATCATCGGTCAATGCAATGTCGATTAGTAAACCACTTGCATGCGGAGGATGTGGGCCACTTGCGATAGGTGTTACAGATACTCGTCCAACTTGCGCGGGGCAAGATGACGGAACGATTACTGTAAATGTTAGTGGTGGATCACCTAATTACATCGTGAAGTTAACGGATGCATCCCAAGGCTTTAGCCAAGCATTGGTAGGGCCAGGGCCAAATTTCCAATTTATTAATCTTTCGCCATCGCTTACATATCAGTATACAGTATCAGATCAGGCAGGAAATAGTTGTTCTCAGACTTATAGCCTGCCAATTCAAACCAATGTGCAAGCAACTGCTTCAGGTTTTGTGGATGCAAAATGTTACAACCAAGCAGTTGGTCAAGCTACAGTGACAGTAACTTCCGGTGGTACATCTCCTTATGAATATTCACTCGATGCAGGGGCGACCTGGATTTCATTCACTTCACCGGTGGTGATCACCAACCTAATGCCAGCCGTAGCGCCTTATTCGATTTTGGTTAGAGATGATGCCAGCGATCTTTGTCCTGCACAAGTAAGCGTGACCATCAACAATGCTGTTTCAGATATTCAAATTACCTCAAGCTCTACGGACGCAACTTGTGCCAATAATGATGGCTCTGTTACAATTTCGTCTGTATCTGGTGGCACTGGCCCCTATACATTTATGTTTGACGGTGTTTCTCAAAGCGGATTAACTTATTCTGGGCTTTCGGGCGGGAGCCATACGTTTACGGTTACCGATGCAAACAGTTGTGTTAAGACTTTTCCTTTCACTGTCAACTTCCCGGGTCTGGTTAAGTTTAGTGCTGTGGTCAATAATCCTGATTGTTCAGGGTCTGGAAATAACGGAAGTATCATTGTCACAATAAAATCTTCAGGAACTTTTGATGTTGGAGTAACAACCGATCCGGTCAATGATCCAACGGTTTTTCAGAATATTGTTTCAGCAGGAAGTTCAACCGCTACTTTCCTTGGGCTTTCTCAAGGCTCATATCGTATTGTAGCCAAGCCAGCGGGTGCGCTTTGCAAATCAGATACGCTTGTTTCAATTAGTGGTGGACCAATAGCTGTTGACTTCAATTTGGTCAGTACAAATTTCTTGTGCTCCGAGACCAAAGGTGTTCTTAAATTATTTCCGATTACAGGTTCTTTAGCGGTTGATTACAATTATGAATTGAAGACTAAAAACGGTATACAAACGGGTACGATTACTCAGTTACAAGCACTAGATACGGTTCGATTAACTGGATTAGACAGCGGGGTTTATCATATCCGGCTATATCAAAATCAACCTATTTGTGTTAATCCTATTACCTCTGCTTTCAAGGACTTTGTCATCATAGGGCCTCCATTGACTTCATTTGATACATTGAGCATCGTTCGAAATGCTTCCCAGTTTAATCTTGCCACGGGATCGATGGTGATAACGCTTGGAAACACACTTGCCCCGCCTTATCAATTAAAGCTTAGCATGTTATCAGCTGATTTGCCAAGCCAGAATAACAGTCACAATGTTTTTGATTCTCAGTTTGTAGATCCAGATTCCACACATAGTAAAGATCCAATTGTATTTACGGCAAGCGATCTATTTGCTGGAGAGTATCGTTTATTTGTCAATGACTCTTATGGCTGTGCAAGAGTTTATGATCTTGCCATTGGGTTAAGCACCGATATCCTTATTCCAAATTTCTTCACACCTAACCACGATGGTAAGAACGACAATTTTGAAATTGTGAATTTACCTACAGGCTCAAGCATTACGATTACAAATCGTTGGGGTAAGGAAGTATTCAAATCCAGTAAGTTTGAACCGGATGTTCAGACTTCAGATTATTCGCGGTTTATTGTTTGGAATGGAGGCGCAGAATCTGATGGTATTTATTACTATACGTTAACTACTCCTGGTAAAACGTACACCGGTTGGATTGAACTGCAGCATTAAACATGCATTAAGAATTGCATGGTGTCAACTCCATCTGCGTAGTCATCAATCTTGGGTAGTTGAGCTTCACCGAAGGGCACACTATTTTTATACCACCCACGGGCCGAGACCACGCATTGAATTTTGTCGCGTTGTTGTTCCAACTTTGAATCGAGATCTGCTAGATCACTATAATGTTCGTAATAGATCATTGAGATGGGTGAAACTAAGTTTTCACTTTTATTAAAAACAACAAATCCTGAATCGTAAAAATGAATTTGATTTACCAATAAAATGGATTTTTGGTAATCGTAATTGTTGGCGTATTTGTGATGGTTGATGATGGGTTGGTAGGGCTCCCAGCTTTCGATGAGTTTCACAAAATCGAAATTTTCTGGCACGTAAATCTTTGAAACATTTCTACAACCTAAACCAAAATAGCTGAACACATCCTTACCTAATTCGTAAAACTCAGTTTCAGTTTCTTGGCCTAAAATCACTGCGCATGAGCTCCTATTCTTTCGGATGATGTGCGGAATATTCCTGAAATAATATTCAAAATACCTTGAGGTGTTATCGCTGCCTGTGGCAATTACCGCATCTACTTTTTTTAAACGTTCTTCAAATTGAATTAATTTTTCAAAGGTAGGATCAATCTCCACTAAAGAACTCTTAATGAATTTCATCAACACCGAGTCATTCGAACTTAGCTTAGCAATCAATTGGTGGCCTGACAGCAGCACACACATAAGGTCATGAAAACCCACTAAAGGAATATTGCCCGCCATGGCGACCCCAATTTTTTTTGATTCAGTTTTATCGTTTGAATAGTTGGAAAGCCATTCGGTTAAGGTTTCCTGATTCAAAAAATGACTGATTCCTTTCAACGCCAGCTCAATATTTTCTGCGGTAAACCATGGGTTTTCGTTGGCGCATTTTAAGAAGAGGTCTTCTTTTTCATTTACTGTGAGGGTTTTTAACTTTTCGCCTAACCGATGGAAATTTTTTACTTTATTGACGTTTGTCATCTTGAACCTTTTAACCGAAATGATGTTTTTGAACTGTAAAGTACGCTGTTTATTTTTGCGGTAAATTTATTGAAAAGCTTTAGGCTATGGCCATCAAAATCACGGAAGAATGTATCAATTGCGGGGCTTGTGAACCTGAATGCCCCAATACGGCCATTTATGAAGGCGGCCGCGAGTGGACTTGGGCAGGGGGAACAAAATTGACCGAAGTGAAATCGGAAGATGGTTCAATGTCGGATGCAAAAGTTCTTCAGACTCCCGTTTCCAACGAATTTTATTATATCGTTTCCGGTAAATGCACCGAATGCACTGGGTTTCATGAAGAACCTCAATGCGCGGCTGTTTGCCCTGTTGATTGCTGCGTTCCTGATCCAGATCATGTTGAAACGAAAGAAGTGTTGATGGCGAGAAAAGCGTATCTGCACAACGAAGAGTTACAAGCTTGATTAGATATCACCTCATCTTCGCGCGCTTAATCAAATAAGCCTGAAGTACCTCGAAATAATTACTTCTCACATTCGCTGAAATAAAATCGATCTTGAGTTGGTTGCATTTCATTTTCAACTCAGCATGCAGTAATCCCACTTCTTTTATAAATCTTTCTTTTACCTCGGTGGGATTTAACTTTATTTTTTCGCCTGTCTCAAGGTCAACAAATTCGTAAGGTCGCTCGTCAAAATTGAATTCAAATTCAGTTGAATGATCGGTCACATGAAAGAGAAGCACTTCGTGTTTATTGTGTTTTAAATGTT
>DPLR01000703.1 GCA_003541895.1 Cytophagales bacterium
TAGGATAAATAGCGGTGGGACGAAACTTAGTTACTCTGATTTATTGCTTTCGGTCGCCACTGCTCAATGGCAGGAGAAAGATGCAAGGGAAGAAATCCATGACTTCGTTGATGAGTTGAATAACATTGGGCAAGGTTTTGATTTCGACAAAGATTTTGTTCTGAAATCTTGTTTAGTACTCGGTGATTTTAGTGATGTCAAGTTTAAGGTAGACAATTTTACCAAAAGCAATATGCTCAAAATTGAAAGCCTGTGGGGAAATATCACCCAATCCTTAACGACAGCAGTAAAACTTGTCTCTAACTATGGATTTAATCGTGCAACACTCACATCCGCAAATACCTTGATACCCATTGCATACTATCTGATGAAGCTTAATGTCGATGATTCTTTCATTTATCAGAAAAAATGGGAAGACCAACGAGAAAACATAAGACAATGGTTGCTTCGTGTTTTGCTCAAAAGAATTTTTAGTGGTACACCGGATAATTTATATCCTCAACTAAGAAAGCTAATCTTGGAGGGTAATGGTGGCTTTCCCTTGCACACAATCATCGAGTTCTACAGAGGAACAAACAAGAGCATTGTCTTCAATGCCGATGACATCAATACCTTACTTGAAATGGAATACGGTAATAAATTTTCATTTGCCGCCCTGTCGTTAGTTTACCCTGAACTAAATCTTAATCACACATTTCATATGGATCACATTCACCCAAAAAAATATTTTAGCGAGGGGAGACTCAAAAAACGTGGATATAATGACGAACAAGTAAAATTTTATTTAAGTCATTTCAATAAACTCAGTAACATCCAACTGCTTGAGGGGAACTTCAATAAGCAAAAAAGTGGAACTGAATTAAGTCTGTGGATAAAAGACACCTTTAAATCAAATGGTTCTCTTGCGGCTTATAAAATGCTACACCTCATTCCCGAAAATACATCTCTTGAATTCGATAACTTCACCAACTTCTATTCCGAGCGAAAAAAACTGCTGAGTCAAAAGTTCAGCGATATATTAATTGAAGCAAAAGAAAAAACTCTTTAAGATGATTGAGATTTTAATTCCAACGATCCTATTTCTAATATGGTTTATTTTTAGCGAGGTCTATTTTGTCAGATTTAAAAAACATCAGACCGATTTCAATCTCAACCAAAAAAGTTTTTGGAATAATTCATATTTCTTTGAAAGCATACCCCCTGTTTATCCAACACTTGGTATTTTCTGCACAGCATTAGGTATAACAATAGGAATTTGGGATTTCAATACAGATGATATTCAAAATTCAATCCCCGGACTATTAAAGGGATTAAGGCTTGCTTTCATTGCCACAATGGCGGGAATTGTAGGTTTGATTTATTCTCAAAAGAAAAGTGCTGTAATTCAAAAGCAAATAGATGATTCACCGCAAAGACCGAAGAAGCAATCCGATGAACTTTCTGCAATAAGTGGATTGACCAATGAAATTCAGGGATTAAAAAAAGACAACGAAATACAAGTCGAAAAACTTATCAAATCGATTGGGATCGATTTAGAAAACAAAGTTTCCGTAAAACTTTCTTCGCTTGAGAAAGAGTTTTCTGAGCAGTTGAAAAACTTAAGAGAAGAACAAAAAGCAACATCAGAGAAAGCTAACAAAAACACGGATGAGATAATTAAAGCAATGAGCGAAAATAACAGACTCACGGCTAAAAAATTTGATGAGTTTTCTGAACTACTAAAACAGAATAACACGGAAGCACTTGTTGAGGTAATGAAACGAACAACTGAAAAGTTCAATGCTCAAATGAGAGAATTAATTAATCGTTTAGTCAAAGAGAATTTCAATGAACTGAATAACAGTGTAAAGAACTTGAATGAGTGGCAAAATCAGAACAAAGAGCAAATTCAAAACTTAACCGAGCAGTTTCTAAAAACAACAGAAACTTTCAAAATCTCAGCCAACATTTTAAAGGAGGTTGCCGAAAACACTAAATCACTCACAGCAGATGACAGTAAGCTAAGTCAAATTGTTCAGGAGCTGCGAAAAGTAATGATTGATGACATTAAGTTTCAAGAAATTACAAACAAATTGACCGCCACAATAGAAACCCTTGGGAAGACAACTGAAAGTTTTGATGAAACAACTTCAAAACTTAATGATTGGGTTAGAAATGAAAAGAATTTCAAAGAGGCCGCACAAATTCTAATTTCCAAATTAGAAGAGTTCAGAGATTTGAATGGAGATGTTTGGAACAAATACAGACAAGAAATGAGCAAAGCTGTTTCTATAGTAAGAGAAACAAGTGAACGTTTAGGAAAGGATTTGGATAATATCAATGCAGAATTTTATGAAAGATTGAATAGTACACTTCAAAATCTTGATCAATGTATTCAAAGACTTGTTCCAACAAATAATCGTAGATAGTGGCTAATAAGGAAAGTTTCTGGATACCGTATGCGGATTTGATGACTGTTTTAATGGTTATCTTCTTGTTTATTTCCCTCTCGTACATGGGACTTGTTCAGTTTCAAAAAAAGCAACAAGACAAAATATTTGAAGAGTATCAGCAAACCAAGGAATCTTTGTATAACGAATTGCTAGAAACATTCAAGGGCGATTTTCAGAAATGGAATTTGGAACTTGATAAAGATTTATCAATCAAATTCACAAACCCAAATGTTCTTTTCCAGTCTGGCAAATCAGATATAACTCCAATTTTCCAACAAATTCTAAGTGATTTCTTTCCGAAATATTTGGCGGTGATCACACAAAACAAATACAAGGACAAGATTTCCGAGATCAGAATTGAAGGACACACTGACAACGTGCCTATCCTAAGAACAGATGACCCGTATATTGATAACATCCAGCTTTCGCAAGATCGATCGAGAAACGTTTTACAATTTTTACGTGGACTTCCTCAGTATAGAAAACTTCCAATCGAAAAAGAGCAACTTTTGCAGTTTTGGTTAACTGCAAACG
>DPLR01000440.1 GCA_003541895.1 Cytophagales bacterium
TAGGTGCAACGATGGATTGGCTTCCGGAGGGTTGCAAATTGCCGGGCGACAAAAAATATTGAAGCGTACTAATGCCACCAGAAAATGCATGGTGGTTATTGTGATAATAAGTGAAGTCAGTTTTCAAATTTACCTGCCCAACAGAAAAATTCATGTTAGATGCTGTAGCAGGAGCTTCATTGCCCGAAATGGTATAGCGATATTGACTAAACCCAGCCACCACATACGCGTATAGTTTTGGATTAAAAACATGAGTCCATTTGGCTGATGCATTCAGGTTGCTGTACTTATAAGAGGTGTCGCTCTTCAAACGGAACTGATCGGAGCTATTGTAGGCAGAAATGAGAAGGCTGTTGTTCTCGTTTACTTTATGATTGATGTTTGCCGTAACATCATAAAAACTTGCTTGGCTATTTAAAAGAGTTTTAACATCAACCTGGCGCATTACCCAATCAGAATACGTTGATCGGATTCCAACTAAGAAAGAAGTTTTATTATTGATCAGCGGCCCTTCAAAGGTAAGGCGTACTGCCACCGGACTTACTCCACCCGACACAGAAAATTTTTTCAGGTTTCCTTCACGCGCCCGAATATCCAACACAGACGACAACCTACCACCATAGTCAGCAGTCATTCCGCTTTTAAAAAGTTCTACGCTCTTGATAACATCCGGGTTGAAGGTTGAAAAGAAACCAAAGAAGTGAGCGGGGTTGTAGATGAAAGCATCGTTAAATAAAATTAGGTTTTGACTTGAAGATCCTCCCCTTACGTTGAGACCCAGAGTTCCCTCGCCAACGGTTTGTACACCAGGTAAAGCGGTAATCACTTTTAGCACATCGGTTTCGCCCAAAGCCAATGGAATTTGCTTCATCATTTTAATATCCAATTTCTGCACGCCCATTTGCAACCCCATCACATGAGTATCTTTATCTGATCTCACCAATACTTCCTTTAGCGGTGTTATCTCTTCTGTCAATTCAACATTTAACGCCCCATTGGAAAATAAAATTATGTGACGCACCGTTGGCTTCATTCCCAACAATTTAAATTTCAATGTATGGCTACCCTTGGTCAGTTCTAATTGGTACCGGCCGAATGGATCAGTGATGCACCCACTTGATGAATTTTCGTCTACCACAGCGGCTCCAATAATTGTTTCACCTGTTAAAACATTTTTAATTACTCCGCTCAGGATAGCTTTTCCTTTCATAGAGTTTGTTCGCTCACCAATACGATAAATTTTGTCTTCGTCCTGCTTCGACTGTTCTTTTAAATCGAAGTCGCTGTACAAAATAGGTTTTTGATTTGCAGAAGGGGTTTCGGCATCTTCATCAAAAAACGGTGATGGCAGAAACGGATAGAGTTCACGCGCTTGAGTGATGAAGATTGAATTCTGATAAACACTAAACAAAAACCGGGTACCTTCAAAAATCTGTTTTAAAACTATCGGTAAAGGTTCATTGGTGGAAACAAGATTTATTCGGAGGCTATCTGTAGAACGGTGATCAAAGAAAAAGTGAAATTCCGTTTGAGTTTCAACTACTCTTACAAAATCTTCAAAGGAAGCATTGGATAAATTTGCGCTGATCAAATTTTGTTTCTGTTCTTGCGCCAAGACATAACCAACAAAAAATAATTCAATAATGATGCAGGATAAAAAAGTTTTCATCTCGCAACATTCAATTGATCACAAAAAATTGACAACGCAATCAAGTCGGTCCTTAAATTCTTTTTAAAGCGAAGGCCTTTTTTTCGTGCCTCTGTTTTTAGCACCAGCATTTGAGCCGGAAACAGAGCAAGAAAATCCTTTCTGTTTTTTATGACGTGCATTTGATTTTCGATCATCACATAAAACCGTTCTTGATCTTCAAATTCACGAACGATTTCCATACCCGTAAGCTTTTCTTTATATTTCTTTTGGCGATGTGAATAAATTTTGAGTTGCCCTTCGTAAAGAAGTTCATAAAAGCCAGGGCTTAAACCAGCAGGTTGAAGAAAAATGAATTTTCGCCCCTTGATAACAAATTGGCTTAACTTCTCTTTAACCAGCTGAAGAAAGCCGCCCATGTAATTAATGATTACACCATTATTGCTTATGTCAACCATTATCGGCACGGAGTTATACCACTGTCCCTCATACTCAAGATCTGCCTTTGTCCAATCCAAAAATAAATAGGGGTTCTCATCTTTGGCCGAATGATAAGCCTTGTACTCTCTTCCATTGAAAAGTCTTGTGCTGGTGCCTAAAGACTTTTTGTAAAACTCAACTGGGAATGAGTTAACCCAATGAATCAGTGTGTCTGTCTGAAGTTGTGCTAGTGAACGAAATCCGCAAATAAAAATAAGAGCTAGGCAGAGGCAAAATAACCGAAAGGTTCCGCGCAAGTTCATTTAATATTTTAAGGTGGATTAAAAATTTCAATATATGTATAAAATAGATGTTCTGACAACGACAATTGTCAGGCGGTTGATACGTAGATACTAGACACTGAATTGAGGTCTCACATTTAAACGAACTTCACATTAAGATTTATTCAGGTTGCTTTTATTTTCAAATTCAATTCTGCACATTTCGAGATCAAACTCACACAAAATTTATTTCCCATGAAATTCCGTATCAAAAAATCACTGCTGGCAGTTAGTTTACTGCTGCTGGTGGTCTCCGCTTTTTCGCAAACACTAAACGTAGCTGACAAACTACCGATTGCGCCCGAGATCAAAATCGGGAAACTAGCGAATGGCTTAACCTATTACATCCGCAAAAATGGAAAGCCCGAAAACAAAGTTGAGCTTCGGCTAGTGGTAAAAGTTGGATCGATCGTTGAAGACAATGATCAACTCGGCTTGGCTCACTTTACTGAGCACATGGCTTTCAATGGCACCAAAAATTTTAAGAAGAATGAACTGGTTTCCTTTCTGCAATCCATCGGTGTTCAGTTTGGAGCAGATTTGAATGCCTACACAAGCTTCGATCAAACGGTTTACATTCTTCCAATACCTACCGACAAACCCGAAAATCTTGAAAAAGGATTTTTGGTATTGGAAGATTGGGCAAGTACCGTTGCTTTTGAAAATGAAGAAATCGATAAAGAGCGTGGAGTTGTTCTTGAAGAATCGAGACTTGGCAAAGGTGCGCAAGACCGGATGTTGAAAGTAACCTTGCCAAAGATTTTTGCAGGCTCAAAATATGCCGAGCGTTTACCGATTGGAAAAGATGAAATTCTAAAGAACTTTAAATACGATGCCATTAAGCGATTTTATAAAGATTGGTATCGTCCGGATTTGATGGCTGTAATTGTTGTGGGCGACATTGATCCTGCGAAAGCAGAAGAGATGATTAAAAAGCATTTCGAAAAATTGAAAAATCCGGCTAAAGAAAGAGCAAGAGAATACGCTGATGTGCCCGACCGTAAAACTTCAGAAGGCGTTGTAGTAACCGACAAAGAAGCAACGAACAATATTCTTTCCGTCTATTACTCTGCACATAAAAGCAAGCCCGTGCTCTTGCTTGGCGATTACCGCGATGAGATTATTAAAAATCTTTTTGAAGCCATGATTGGGCAGCGCATGCAAGAGCTTACCCAGAAACCCAATCCACCTTTCGTGTTTGGTGGAAGTGGCCAAGGTAGTTTTGTACACGGCTATGAGTTGTATAACTCATTCGCATTGATAAGCAACGCAGGCGTAGAGCCAGCCATCAATGCAATCGTTCAGGAAAACGAACGCGTTCGCAAATACGGATTCACCGCCAATGAACTTGATCTCGCGAAGAAAAATTTCTTGCGTGGTTATGAACGCTCTTATAACGAAAGAGAAAAAACCGAATCAAGGTCGTATGCCGATGAATACATTCGCAATTTCCTCGAACAGGAAACTATTCCGGGAATTGCCAATGAATTTATGTATGCCAAAGAATTCATTCCTACCATTACGCTGGATGAAATCAATAAGTATGCTGTAAAAACCATTCCTGAAAACGTGACTAAGCTGGTGATCTATCAAGGTGCCGAAAAAGCCGATTTCAAAATTCCAACGAATGAAGAATTATTGAAAGCCGAACTCGCTGCCGAAAAAATGCCTGTCAATCCGTACGAGGAAAAAATTGTTTCAAGCAGTTTGATGGACAAAGCTCCGCAAGGAGGAACCATTGTATCGGAAAAAGAAAACAAAGAACTCGGCACCACCGAATTGACCTTGGGCAACGGAGTGAAAGTAGTTTTAAAACCAACCGATTTTAAAAATGACCAGGTGGTAATGAGCGCTACACGTTTTGGTGGACAATCGCTCTATTCCGACAAGGATATATTAAACGCTCGTTATGCTACAACTGTAATTAACCAAATGGGTGTAAAAGATCTGTCGCCAACCGATTTGCGCAAAGCGTTATCGGGCAAAACTGTGAATGTCTCTCCTTCCATGCAAAATACAATTGAAGGATTTAACGGCCAGTCAGGCTCGGCTGATGTAGAAACGATGTTGCAGTTAACCTACTTGTACATCACTCAACCAAGAAAAGATGTTAATTTGTTCAACTCGTTTGTAAGCAAACAACAAGCGATGTATCAAAACATGATGGCCATGCCGCAGATGGTGATGCAAGACACGGTTCAAACGGTTTTGTACAATAAAAATCCGCGTAGACCTGGCATGCCAACGCCTGAAGATTTTTCTAAGATCAATTTGGATCGGGCCATGGAGATTTATAAGGAGCGTTTCAGTAGCGCGAAAAATTTTACTTTCTTCTTTGTGGGAAGTTTTGATCTGGCAAAAATGAAGCTCTTGGTTGCCTCTTATTTGGGAACTTTGCCCGTAACCGAAATAACAACTGCGTATAAAGATGTTGGCATGCGCACGATTAAAGGAGTGGTAAAAAAAGAAGTTAAGCGCGGAGCTGAGCCCAAGAGTTTTATCTCCATCACGTTTAGTGGAGAAACTCCTTACTCTGAAGATGCTCAGTTAAAATTATTTGCCTTGACCGAAGTGCTCAACATCAAATTGATTGAAACCCTGCGCGAAGACATGGGCGGAATTTATGGTGGCGGCATGCGCGGAAGTGTAAATAAATTGCCTTACCAAAATTACAATGTCTCTATCTCCCTGCCATGTGGACCGGAAAATGTTGATAAACTGATTGCCGCAACTTTTGCTGAGATCAACAAAATAAAAACAAATGGCCCAAGTGAGGTTGATCTAAACAAAGTGAAAGAAACCTACGACAAAAAACATGCTGAAGACATGAAGGACAATAATTATTGGTTGCGCTCATTGCAACAGCTAGTTGATTTCGGAAATGATCCTTCAAATATTCAAAAGGGTGAAAACAAAATGAAAGCACTCACAGTAAAAGATATTAAGGATGCAGCGAATCTGTATCTAAACGATAAGAATTACCTGCAGGTGGTTCTGAATCCGGAGAAGTAAAGTTTTCCACATCAATAAAAGGATCGGGGCAACTCGATCCTTTATCTTTCTTGTCTTTTGAATTTTCTACCGGCAACATCATGGCGAAAAGTCTCAACGCATTTTCGGTCTTGCATTGTTACATAGCAGGTCTTTCCATCCTTGCCACCGAAGCAGATGTTACTTACTTTTTTCCCTTTCAGAGCGACTTCACGCAAAATTTTTCCATCCGAATTAAAAATCGCGATGACTCCTTTTCCATGACGCGCCACCAATAAATTTCCCTGCGCATCGCACTTCATTCCATCAAGGCCAAAGTCAGTGAACTGAAAAAACTTTCGTTTATTACTACTGTTGCCTTTATCATCAAGGTCGTAAGCCCAAATGGCACGCTGCAAGCTTTCGTTCACATACAATGTTTTCTCATCAGGGCTTAATTCTATTCCATTCGTTGTGCCCATCTTTTCTTCCAGCAAAGTCAATTTACCGTTGGGTTCTATTCGCCAAAGTTTACCAGAACTGTCTTTCCAATTCGGATCACTGGCAAAGAGCTGGCCTTTTGTATTGATGGCAATGTCATTGGGTTGATTAAATAAGTCGCTATGCACCAGAACAGAAATTTTTTTTGTTTTTGAATCAACTTTCAAAATGTTGTGTCCAGTGAAATCGGCCAACAGCATATCGCCATTTTTTGCAAACTGAATTGCATTGGCAATACTCCCGGCAGGCAATGTCAAATACAACTCGGCACGTCCATCCATTTTAATTTTTCCGATCGTTCCATCGTTTTGAAAATTCACTACATATAAATTGCCGCGTTTATCAACTGCTGGTCCTTCGCAGTTCTCGGTAAACAGATTTTCATGCGTAAAATCATTCGATTTGTAAAACTCCTGCGCTAGGATTTTAGTGCAACACCAACAGAGAAAAAACAGGGGTAATCTTTTCATGACTAATGATCTTTTTTACTTTTTGGATAACGATAAAACTCTAATTTTGGTGGTGTAAACCAAAATCGATTTAACCCAAAAATCCAAACTTAAAATGGCTTCACAAAAAAAACTCGCATTGGTGGTTCTTGCGGCAGGCATGGGCAGCCGCTACGGTGGCATCAAACAAATTGATGGCTTCGGTCCATCGGGTGAAACGATTATGGATTACTCTCTTTTCGATGCTGTGCGGGCAGGCTTCACTAAAATTATTTTCATCGTACGCGAAGAGATTCAAAAGACAGTGGAAGAAATGTTCTTACCAAAGCTGAGTGGAAAAGTAGATATTGAGTTCGTCATTCAATCGCTAAGTTCGTTTACGCCAAAAGAATTTTTGAATCCTGGACGGACCAAGCCTTGGGGAACAAGCCATGCGATGTTGTGTGCAAAAGATGCCATCAACGAACCTTTTGCCGTCATCAACGCTGATGATTTTTATGGGTTAGATGCATTTGCTGCGACAGCCGATTTTTTTAAAAATGAAACCTCAGGTGCGCATGCCATGGTGGGTTATACATTAAAAAATGTTTTGTCTGACTATGGATCCGTTTCACGCGGATGCGGAGAACGCGACAGTGACGGATTTTTGAAAAGTGTTGTAGAACGGACAACCATTGTGAAGGAAGGGAATAAAATTATTTCAAAGGAAAAAGATGGTGATTTAGAGATGAACCCAGAGACACCAACTTCGATGAACTTTTGGGGATTTCATCCCAACATTTTAGAAATCACCGAAAAAATGTTTTACGAGTTTCTAAGGGATAATCACCAAAATGTGAAATCAGAATTTTTTATTCCATTAGTGGTAAACAATATGATTAAATCGGGCCTAGGAAAAGTGAAAGTAATATCTGGCGGAAGCACCTGGTTTGGCGTAACCTATAAAGAAGACAAAGAAATTGTTTCGAAAAAAATTAATGATCTGGTTAATGCGGGTGTCTACCCCCAGAAACTTTGGTAATGACTGAGGTTTTAGATGCTTTCGGAGTTACTGGTAAAATAGAGCCTATCGGTTCGGGGCATATTCACAAAACATTTAAAATAAGCGGGCAGCAAAATTTTGTTTTGCAACGTGTCAATAAAAATGTTTTCACCAAGCCCGAAATCATTGCAACGAATAATCGTGTTGCTTCTCTGTATTTAAGAAACCACCATCCTGAATATTTATTTCCACAAACTCTCTTGGATAAAAACGGAAATGATCTTTATTATGACAGTGAGGGGTTTCCTTGGCGATTGTTTTCATTGATTGAAAATTCTTTTACCATTGACGAAGTTCACTCTGAAGAAGATGCGTTTGCCGCAGCTCAAGGGTTTGGCCTCTTGACTAAGAATTTAAATGGCATTGATGTCAGCTTGTTCAATGAATCGTTGGAACGATTTCATGACCTGAGTTGGAGGTATGAGCAATTTGAAAATGCCCTCTCGCACGCACAACCAGAAGTAATTCAAAAAGCGAAAGGCGAAATTGAGGCAGCACATTCTTTTAAACATTTGGTTGACGAGTATCAGCAATTGATTGCCAGTGGCCAATTGATTTTGCGAATCACACACAACGACACCAAAGTAAACAACATCTTATTTGACTCGCTCACCCGAAAAGTAATCTGTGCCATTGATCTTGATACGTTGATGCCTGGCTATTTTATTTATGATTTGGGCGATATGGTTCGCACGTTTGTGAGCCCCGTGAATGAAGAGGAGAAAGATGTTTCAAAAATCCAGTTCAGAAAAAATATTTACGATGCCCTACTCAAAGGATATTTGGCTCCGATGGAAAGCATCTTAACATCCGATGAAAAAAAATCCATTCCCTTTGCGGGTCAGATGATGACATACATTATGGCTCTCCGCATGCTAGCCGATTTTTTACGGGGGAATACCTATTACCACATTACTTATCCAGAGCAAAACTTGGTACGCGCACGAAATCAATTTCATTTACTTGAATTGATTTGTAAAAATTGCGCTTGAGTGCTCATGTAAAAGTGAAGCTAAGATTTCATCTATTTGTTTACATTTGGCCGTTAGTTTCAAAATACATAAACTAAAAATAAACCATGAATAAAATTCTACTCGGGGCCATGATGCTTCTTGTGCAATTCAGTTTTGCACAAGATCAAAAGGCATCGCAATACGCCCAACTCATTACAGCATCCGATCTAAAAGAGAACCTCACTATTATTGCATCCGATGCACTCGAAGGTCGCTACACAGGAACTCGCGGACAGAAAATGGCGGCCGCATTCATTGCCAATCACTTTGAATCATTAGGTCTTGCAGGGCCAGTTAACGGTTCATACTACAT
>DPLR01000351.1 GCA_003541895.1 Cytophagales bacterium
AGCAGAACAGTTGCTGATAATTGGCTGAAAGCAAATCTTGATGGGTATGTGCAATGGCTAAAAAATAATAACAGTCTATTGATCCTCACCTGGGATGAGGATGATTATTCTGACAATAACCACATACCCACAATTTTTTTTGGCCCCATGGTAAACCCGGGCTTGTATGATGAAGGTGCTAGTGGCATTACGCACCATAATGTGCTTCGTACCATCGAAGACATGTATGGAATTTCACATTCAGGAAACGCTGCTAACGTTTCGCCCATCACTGACGTCTGGCTCACCGTTACACCTATTCAACTGACTTCTTTTTTAGCATCCGCTGATGAATCTGACATTATATTAAATTGGTCTACTGCTTCTGAACTGAATAACGATTTTTTCACCATAGAGAATTCGATCAACGGAACAAGCTTCAAAAAAATTGAATCTGTAAAAGGAGCAGGAACTACCAGCGAACATCACCACTATGAATACATTCATAAAAATCCATTCATTGGCAAATCATATTACCGATTAAAGCAAACCGACTTCAACGGAAAATATTCTTACTCCAAAATCATATCAGTTCAATTCAAACCGAGTGATGAAGGCTCGGTTGTTATTTACCCAAATCCATCCGATGGCCAATCGATTCATTTGCAATTAAAAAATATGGATGCTGACGATCTCCAAATAGATCTGATAAACATGCTTGGTCAAAGAATAGAAACCCAAGCCATAAAACCGATCGGGAGTGAAGAAACTATAATTACACTAAAGCCTACCCAACCACTCCCAGAGGGTATCTACATTGTTAAAGTTGCTGATCTGCCCTCACAAAAACTTGTGGTGAAATAAATTATCAGCGAACAACCCTTTTCTTTTTCAATTGCGCTCTATGTATATTACAAGTTCAATCGTTTGGTTGAATGAAGTTTTTTGTTGGCTTTCTTTTCGTCTACAGTTGGTTTAGTTCGTTGGCTCAAACCTCCGTTACTTGGGAGGAAGCATTGCACACTAAAAAAGGCAATCTGATAGTGTATTGGTATACCTCTAAGCCTTTCATTTTTGAAAATGAGAAAGGTCAGTTAGCTGGTGTAGAGTATGACTTAATGGAAAATTTTAAAAGGTACTTGCACGATGTACACCAAATTGATCTTACGCTAACATGGAAAAAATCGGATAGTTTTTTCAGCGTTATTCAAGATGTTAAAAATAGTAAAGTGCCCGTCTTTGGCGCTTCCGCCTTTTCAATTACTGATGAGCGATTGAAGTGGATTAAATTTAGCCCCACCTATTTAGGCGACATTTCTGTATTGATTTCTAGCAAAGATGTGCCGTTAGCCAAAACTGAAGAAGAACTTTTTTCGATCATCAACAATCTACAGGCAGTTACCATCAAAGGGACAACCTATGAAAATGATTTGATGCAACTCAAAGAAAAAAACCACCTCAATTTTTCTTTCAACTACATTCCAAGCAGCGACAACGTGCTCAATACGGTTGAGACACAAAAAAAATCTTTCGGCTACATTGATTTGCCGGTATACCTCGCTCACTTTACCAACAACACCAATCTCGACATCAGGCGGCAAGGTTTCCTTACCGTTAAGAGGTCTGGCTATGGTTTAATTTTTTCTAAAGAAAGCGATTGGGAGATACCCCTCGGCCAATATTTTTCAAACCCTCAATTTCAAAACGCAATCGTACCGATCTTAGGCAAATACATGGATCCTGATATCTATGAATTCTTAAACAGGGTAACCAACGCAACCGAGGAAGACATAGAACTTCTATCGAAGGAAAAAGAAACTCAATCAAACGAACTCCGATTTAAGGCGCTGCAAATTGAAAGGGATGCTACCCTCCGAAAAATATTGATGGCTACCTTGGCTATCATTGGCATTTCGCTCGTGGTCATTGGCCGTTTTTACTATCTAAAGCACCGCACTAATCAATTGCTGGCTGCACAAAAAGGTTTGATTGAAGCTCAACGAAAAAATATTGAATTGCAAAAAATTGAATTAGAGAAAAGAAATCAAGCGCTCGAAGAAATCAACCAAGAAAAAAACCATTTGATTAAAGTACTTGCTCATGATCTTCGATCTCCGCTTAATCAAATCACTGGATTGGTAAAGTTAATGGAGATTGAAAAAGAGAAAAATCAAAGCGACTACATCCATAAAATTCAGCACACCTCTAAACGTCTCGCTGAGATGATCTCCAAAATTCTTGATGTAGATGCCATTGAAAATAACCGAATCAATCTAAGCCTCCAGGAAATTGAAGTTCTGCCTTTGCTCCAAGAAATACTTCGCGCCTACGAAAAGACTGCGGCTGAGAAAAATATTAGTATACAAATCAATATCCCTGCTCAAAATTTAAAAGTAGTGGCCGACCAAACTTATCTTGCTGAAGTAATCGAAAACTTAGTGAGCAATGCATTGAAATTTTCTTACCCACACAAAACAATTCAGATATCAGGTTACGAAAAACAAAATCAAGTAGAAATAAGAATTACCGATGAAGGACCTGGATTTACGGAAGAAGATAAAAAGCAGCTCTTTCAAAAGTTCACAAAATTGAGCGCACAGCCTACTGCCGGAGAACAATCGACCGTATTGGGTCTATCCATCGTAAAAAAATTCATGTCGTTGATGAACGGAGAAGTCTCCTGCGAATCAGAACATGGCAAGGGCAGTACGTTTATACTAACATTTCAAAAAAGTGCTGCCAAGCTCTCCTCCGAGCAAGTCAGTTAATTCTGGTGCCATTTAAAATCGTTGTACATGATGTCCATGTTCTTTCCGGCATTGTGCATGAACTGACTTATCGTAGGCGACATGTACAATTTGAATGGAGAAATTCGGTGTACATTCAATTCCGGATGAGAAGGATATATGGTAGAATTAAAAGTATTAAACAAAACTTGCGTGGTTCCACCATCTGGCTGAATAGAAACTTTCAGCTGGCCTGCAGTCCCCTCTCCTCTTTTCATGTAAAAATCCAATGTAAACCATTGACCAAATGGAACGGGAATAGTTTTATTGACGAGAGGTTTCCAAAGAGAGTTAAATTCAAGCGGTGATGGCTGCATGTATTCGCCACTCAACTCCCAATACAAATTAGTGGTGCCTGCATCTTTTGCTAAACTCAAATCCCATCGAGCAGAACCACCTACGTCACCGTCCCAGGCAGCATTGAATTGATTCCATATTTCAAAAATGATGATCCAATCGGGCACACCGAATTCATTGATTGCGTTGGGAAATTGCGAGATGTACGACAAATCAGGATTAAGAAACATGCGTTGCGAAAAATGATAAACCGATAAATTGAGACTCGGTTGGGTAATGATATCCATTTGAAAGCGAGTGGTGCCATCTACGTTTGGATCATCTCCATATAAAATTCCCTTCAATACGTTTCTATTATTATCCGAAACAATTTCAGCGTTGGCATAGGTTGGAAAAGCACCCGAGAAACCGATATCGCACTCACTTACCATCGAGGTAGGCATAGCTAAGTTAGATGGATTGAATCCGATGTAATCAGGATTTATTACGAGCGAAACTTTGCTAAAATCCGTTTGAAAATAAAGCGGATCTGATGTTGATGTTGTCGAACGCTTTCTGGCGGCACTATCAATACCAGAAGCAGTTTTAACTTCATTTACATTTGTTCCGACAGAACAAGATGCCAGACAAAATAAGCCAACCAACAAGACAGCGTTGGTTCTTTTTTTCATTTAACTTTTAACCCAAAGGGAAAATAGGTGATGATGGCATCAAGTTACATCTAGTGATTAGGTGCGCCTTAATCACTACCGACAAAATGCACAGAGAACCGCCAAGACAACAAAGTTTGGCAATACCCTGCAAGACAAGTTATTTCAAATACTAGGGTTGTATTTTGAAAATTGATCTGTAACGAAAACAAATAATCAAGTGAATATTGAAATTTGTCTGGTATGAGATGATTTTCTATAGTTTCATCAACTTCTCTAAAATCATTTTAGCGGCCTGAGCCACTGAAGTGCCCGGGCCAAAAATTCCAGCCACGCCTGCTTTATTGAGGAAGTCATAATCTTGTGGTGGAATCACACCACCAGCTACAACTAAAATATCAGGTCGTCCTATTTTTTTCAATTCATTAATCAACTCGGGCACTAAAGTCTTATGTCCACCCGCGAGGCTGCTTGCGCCTACTACATGCACATCATTTTCTACAGCTTGCTTCACTACTTCAGCTGGCGTTTGAAAAAGTGGCCCGATGTCCACATCAAAACCGAGATCAGCGAAACCCGTGGCAATTACTTTTGCTCCGCGGTCATGACCATCTTGCCCCATCTTCGCTACCAAAATCCGAGGTCTGCGCCCATCCTTCTTTGCAAACTTGTCAGAGAGTTTTTGTACGGCCTCGAGCTCTGTTTTATTTTTCATTGCACCCGAATATACACCCGAAACTGCTTGTATCGAAGCTTTGTACCGACCAAAAACTTTTTCCATTGCCATTGAAATTTCGCCAAGGGTTGCTCTTAAGCGTGCCGCAGTAATTGCCAACTCCAGAAGATTGCCATTGCCACGTGCGGCTTGTTCAATTTCAGCGAGTGCTTTTTGAACAGCCTCGTTGTCTCGTTCCATTTTCAATTTTTCCAATCGCTCGATTTGCTCTTTGCGCACCGCGGCATTGTCGACTTCGAGAATTTCGAAATCGGGTTTTTCCGTAGATAAATATTTATTCACTCCAATAATCACTTCATCGCCTGAGTCGATGCGCGCTTGCTTGGCAGCCGCTGCTTCTTCAATTTTTAGTTTTGGCAAACCGCGCTCTATTGCTTTGGTCATTCCACCGAGGCTTTCAACTTCTTCAATCAATGCCCATGCTTTTGTGGCCAGTTGGTCCGTAAGATATTCTACATAATGAGAACCACCGAGTGGATCGACCACCTGAGTAATGCCCGTTTCTTTCTGCAAATACAATTGGGTGTTACAGGCAATGCGTGCCGAGAAATCCGTTGGCAGTGCAATTGCTTCATCTAAAGAATTCGTGTGAAGAGACTGCGTTCCGCCCAATGCAGCGGCCATGGCCTCAATACAAGTACGCGTGACATGATTGTAAGGATCTTGCGCAGTTAAACTCCAACCACTGGTTTGGCAGTGCGTGCGCAACGCCATCGACTTTTCGTTCTTGGGATTGAACTGTTTCACAATCTTCGACCAGAGCAAACGCCCAGCGCGCATCTTCGCTACTTCCATAAAAAAATTCATTCCTATTCCCCAAAAGAATGAAAGTCGTGGAGCAAAATCGTCAATGGCAATTCCTGCTTTCAAACCCGCTCTGATATATTCCAATCCATCGGCTAACGTGTACGCCAGCTCTAAGTGCGCAGGTGCGCCTGCTTCGTGCATGTGATAACCACTAATACTAATGCTATTGAATTTGGGCATGTGCCGTGAGCAATAGGAAAAAATATCCGCAACAATTCGCATAGAGGGAGCTGGAGGATAAATGTAAGTGTTGCGCACCATGAACTCCTTTAAAATATCATTTTGAATTGTACCTGTTAGTTGTGCTGGCTTCACTCCTTGCTCTTCGGCAGCAACAATGTAAAATGCAAGAATTGGAATGACCGCTCCATTCATGGTCATTGATACCGACATTTGATCGAGAGGAATCTGATCAAATAAAATTTTCACATCAAGAACAGAATCAATGGCAACACCTGCTTTGCCAACATCGCCAGCAACGCGCGGATGATCTGAATCATATCCACGGTGCGTAGCTAAGTCAAATGCAACAGATAATCCTTTTTGGCCTGCCGCTAAATTTCTTCGATAAAATGCATTTGATTCTTTCGCAGTTGAAAATCCGGCATACTGTCTAATCGTCCATGGGCGCACCGTGTACATCGATGCATAAGGTCCGCGCAAAAAAGGAGGCAAGCCAGCTGTTAAATTTCTAATGGTCAGATTTTGTAAATCGTTTTCTGTAAAATCTGATTTGATAGAAATGCCTTCGGCCGATGTCCATTTTTTATCGTGCTTATTTTGAAACTGAAGTGATTCACATTTTGTCTGAGTCAAACTACGTTTTGCATTTTGTATTTTCTGCCATGCCTCCTTTGAAATTTGATTTGTGAGCGATTCGATGTAATAAGCTCCAGCGAGTGGGTCATTCACTTTTACAAAATGAGATTCTTCGCTCAACATCAAAGAAACGTTTCGTGCAATGCGATTCATCATCGGGTGGTTATGATCTTCGGGCTCAACTGTTAATGCATCGCAACCACCGATCACGGCAGCCATCGCAGCAGTAGTCTGCTTGAGCATGTTTCCGTGAGGCTGATAATTTTCTTTTGTCCATTTCACCGAATCAACATGAACAAAGGCGAGCAACGGATGCTCAATTCCATGTGCGCTCTGTAAGAGCAGCCACAAATTCTTAAGCGCTCTTATTTTTGCAGTGGTAAAAAAGAAATCAGTATCAACTGAAACAGAGAAGGCAATGGATGAGAACGCCTCCTCTAAAATATTTTTTCCTTTACCTAATTCATCAATGATATCAACAGCCACTAACAAGCTATCCACAATTTCATCAACAATATTTTCTTTGGGAACTACTCGTATCCCATTCAAACGAAAATTTTTTATCTGACCTCTATTTTCAATACCAATTCTACTATTAAGGAAAAATGCTCCTTGTATTTTTTCAGAAGGAAATTTGTCTGAAGCATACTGTATAAAATTATTGAGATCAGCGGTTGTGCTATCGTTAGCAAGAAAAAAAACAGAACAATAAGGCAACTGAATGTTCTTGAGCAGTACCTTAAAATCGGTATTAGATTTTCTCAGTTCAAAGAAAACGCCATCAGCGCCTGAATTCAAATGATTTAGCGCTTCATCGTTTGACTTTTGTTCATCATCTACTAAAATTTTTGGCGCGGTGACCCAGTTTTTCTCTATCGCAAATGAGTCGATTGATTTTTTTTCGAATGAATCCTGCGAATCATAATAAGGTTTGATGCGCAAACCGTATTTTTCTTTGGCTAGCTTCACGAAAGGGTCATCTCCCAGTTCTTGCTTCGCCACTTTTTCCCAATCACGGACTGTTTGAGTTAAAAAACTCGAATACAAATCATTTTCGCGCATCAGAATAAATTTAATTTTGGCAGTTGAACTCTAATTATCATTCGCAATTTAAATCGCAAGAATCTTTTAGAAGAAAAAAATATTTTTTTTGATAATCTCCTTGAAAGTTAATCAGATTAGGTATCTTCCATCATTGATTTTTGAAAATGAAAAACAGGAAAATGAAAGCAAAAAAATATTTTTTGTTTTTTATTTTTTTTACACCTTTGTCGCCCTTTCAGAAAAAAAGTTGACGTAAACTAAACCCCGGAACACTTCAATGGAAGTTGACATTACCACCAGCGTCTGGACCGATTGCCTCGACATCATTAAGCAACATGTAGACGAACAAAATTTCAACACTTGGTTTAAGCCCATTGAGCCGGTTCGCACCGAAGGTGATGTGCTAACGATTCAAGTTCCTTCGCAATTTTTTTATGAATGGTTAGAAGATAACTATGTGCCTGTATTGAAAAAAGCAGTGCGCCAGGTGCTGGGCGAAGGCGGACGCTTAGAATATTCGGTTGTGGTTGACAGTGGTAACTTGCAAAATCCTCCGGTTACTGTTAATTATCCAAACGGAAATGGGGTAAAGAAGCAACAACCAACAAATGAAAATACTCGTGGAGAATATTCTCCATTTGCATATAAGGCACTTGATCCCCGTACCGTAAACTCAAGACTTAATCCAAGTTACAGTTTTGACAATTTCGTTGAAGGCGATTGTAATCGCCTCGCTCGCTCGGCCGGTGTAGCGGTTGCTAAGAAGCCTGGCACTACATCGTTCAACCCATTGATGCTTTACGGTGGTGTTGGTGTAGGCAAAACACATTTAGTGCAAGCCATCGGAAATGAAATAAAAAAGAACATGCCTGATAAGGTTGTTCTGTACGTTGATCAAAACGATTTTACAAATCAATTTTTGAATGCACTGCAAAATTTAAAAATGCAGGAGTTTCAAAATTTCTACTTGCAAGTTGATTTACTCATTTTGGATGACGTTCAGTTTTTGGCTGGCCGCGAAAAAACACAAGAAATATTTTTTAATATTTTTAATCAGCTCCATCAATCAGGGAAACAGATCATCATGACAAGCGATTGTCCTCCCCGGGATTTGAAAGGCTTTCAAGAACGGTTGCTTTCAAGATTCAAATGGGGACTTACTGCCGATTTACAGGAACCTGATTTTGAAACAAAGTTGGCCATCATCAACAAAAAAATGCAGTCGGATGGAATTGAAATTCCAACGGATGTTGCCGAATATTTAGCCTATAGTGTTGACACCAACTTGCGCGACATGGAGGGTGTTCTTAATTCTCTCCTATTCCATGCTACATTATTAAAGAGAAACATTGACCTTGATCTCGCTAAAGAAGTTTTAAAAAATATTATCAAGGAAATCCAGAGTGATGTAAGCGTTGATTACATTCAGAAAACAGTTGCCGATTATTTCAAAGTTGAACTTGAGCAAATGAAAGGCAAAGTAAAAAAACGTGAAATCGTAATCCCTCGTCAGACTGCGATGTATTTCTGCAAACGCTACACACAGTTGACATTGGCATTGATCGGAGAAAATTTTGGAGGGCGCGATCACAGCACGGTAATTCACGCACTTGAATCTGTTGAAGACATGATGAAGACGGATCCAAATTTCAAAAACAGTGTTGAAGAGCTGACCAAGAAATTTAAGTCGAGGATGTCGGCTTAGTCTATTTAGATACGAAAATCAAAAAGCATCTCACTTGAGATGCTTTTTGATTTTAAGGGATTGATTTCACTATTTAAAGTCCCTTCACGCTCATCCCACCATCAACCATAATATTTTGTCCTGTGATATAGCTCGATTTATCCATGGCAAGAAAAGCAACAATGCCTGCTACTTCTTCAGGTTGACCAACTCGCGCCAATGGGGTGCGTTCTAAAATTTTAGTTAATCGATCAGGATTTGACAGTACAGTTTCGGTTAACGGTGTTTCTATATACCAAGGTGAAACAGAGTTTACACGAATGTTGTGCTCTGCCCACTCAGCCGCGAGGTGCCTCGACAATTGAACCAGTGCAGCTTTGGTCATTCCGTAAGGTGGACCACTTTGTACATCGAACGTTGCGGCTACAGATGCAATATTGATCACACTTGCGTTTCTTGAATTTTTAAGTTGCGGAAACAATTGCCTAATTAGTTCAACGGCACTGAACAAATTGGTTTCAAAAAGTTTTCTGTATTCACTTTCAGAATAGTCGATAAGTTTCTTACGCACATTGGTACCAACATTGCTCACAAGCACATCTAATTTCCCCCAACGTTTTGCAACGGCTTGAATAATTTCTGATCTAAAGTTTGAGTCTGTAACATCGCCATACAAAATGATTAGCTGATCGTGTTCACGTAAATCTGATTTGTTGCGTGCTACAACAATCACTTCCGCTCCAAGAGCCAAAAATTCCTCTACAACGGCACGGCCTATCCCCTTCGTACCACCGGTTATCAATGCCTTCTTATTTTGTAACGACCACATGAATATTTATTTTTAGATCTTCGCTTTACAAATTTCAAATTGTAGTTTTCCTTACCAAAAACGAATTTATGAAATCCATCGAACAACGCATCAAAGAATTTCATCAAGACCGGAGGCAACCAACGCTCGCGATCAAGTATAAACTGATGGCTGAAAATGAATTCACGTTTTACCGAGCAACATGCCATTTATTTTATGAGGATTTATTTGAAAATGCAGCTCTCAACTCCGGCCCATTAGTTTGGTGTTGTGGCGATCTGCACATCGAAAATTTTGGGTCGTACCGTGCGTTCAACGGGCTCGTTTATTTTGACATAAATGATTTTGATGAAGCCATGATTGCACCCGCTGGCTGGGAATTGACAAGGTTACTCTGCAGCATCGGCATGGCCTCTGAACTTTGGAAATATTCAATGAAGGAAGCTGAGCAATTGATGATCTTGGTTTTGAGAGAATATGCTAATGCGCTGAGTGGAGGCAAAGCCTATTCCATAGAAAAAGAAACGAGTCCAGATTTGATCCGAAAATTTTTCGACATGGCCGAACGGAAAAAGGAAAAAGAAATGATCAAAAAACGGATCGATTCTAAAAAAGGGAAACTAAAAATGATAAAAGGAAAAACGTTCGCAATCGATAAAGAAATTGCTCAGGAAGTTAAATCGAGTGTGAACAAATATTTAAAAGAGAATTTCGGCTATTTGAAAGTAAGGGATGTTGCCTTTCGGGTTGCAGGAACGGGGAGCCTCGGCATAAAAAGATATGTACTACTAACGGAATATCTTCTTGCAAAAAAATGGCGCCTGCTCGATGTGAAGGAGGCGATGCCTTCTTCCCTCGCTCCATATGTAAAAACCCAACAACCTTCATGGCGCAATGAAGCAGAGCGAATTGTGACCGTTCAAGGGTTGATGCAATATGCGTTACCCAGATTTTTAGGACCTGTTTCCATTGGCCAAGATGATTTTGTTTTAAAACAGCTTCAACCGAGTGCACAAAAAATTGACCATTCGCTGTGTCATAAAAAAATGAAAAACGTAGAAACGGTAATGACAACCATGGCGCACGGAATTGCTTCAGCACAAATGCGAAGTGCAGCTCGCCTTGGATCAGATAACGTTGAAGCATTAATGAAATTCAGCGCACAATCCTATTGGAAGAACGAACTAATTCAAACCTCTTTAGATTACACGCAAACAATGAAACATTATTTTAAAGAGTATAGGAAGTTATACAATCAAGGTAAAATGAAAAAATAGAAATTATTTTTTCTCTTGTTTTACCACGAGCAAGTACCAATCCTTATCTGTTTGAAGATACCCTTGCTCATAACAATAATGATAAACCGAACCTTCTTTGGTGGTATAAACGCTAGTGAAATAAGTGAAGTCAAAACCCTTCTCCAATAATTTTTCGCGATTTACTTTTGATTTGCCAGTGGTATTGAGCTCAATAAGTATTCGTCTGTTTTTCCTCAGTACATTATTGATGTTGCGCACGAGGTTCGTTTCATCGCTATTCAGTCTATTATTGTAAGAAATGCGGCATTGATCAGAACAAAATTTTTTGTCTGACCTGCCAATGATTTTTTCTCCGCATTCAAGACATTTCTTTTCAGACATAACATTTTTTCTGGTTAGCCCTTTGCGCGCCTACGCGTTAGAAACATGCCGTACAATGATAGTCCTGCTATTACCGCCAGCACCGTAAGCGTAATCACCATTCGTGTATTCTTTAGTTCTAACGAATTAATCTTGGCATCTTTTCTAAAAGCTTCTAATTCTTTTTCCTTGGCCTGTAGTTCAATGGCCACCTCCATCTGAGCTATTTTTCGTGTGCTCTCTTCACCGTAAATTTTTTCACGGGCTTTGTCATAGCTGAGCATC
>DPLR01000620.1 GCA_003541895.1 Cytophagales bacterium
CGGTGCCTGCTTCCATTCTTGTAGCTGCAATAGGTTGACTTTCATCGCGGCCATGCATCACCAGCGGTGCCCATTGAGAAATTTGTTCTTTGTCTTCGGTGTAGAGCATGTCTCCAAACAAAGGACTGGCCTTCAGCAATTCGTATCGCTTCCGTAGAAAATTTACGCGGTCAGCGCCCCAAACAAAACTCAAGTGTGGAACCGAAGAAATAAATTCGGAAGGATTGCTGATGTAGCTTTTCTCTACGAGGTAAGACCAAAACTCGCGTGACATCTCAAACTGTTCGGCAATTTTCAACGCCTTTGAAATGTCAATTGAACCATCAGCTTTTTGAGGCGTGTAATTCAATTCACAAAAAGCAGAGTGGCCTGTGCCTGCATTGTTCCACGCATCTGAACTCTCTGTGCCAGCCACCTCTAACCTCTCAATGATTTGAATGGTGATATCTGGATCTAATTCTTTGAGGATCATCCCGAGGGTAGCACTCATAATGCCAGCACCCATTATTACAACATCTGTTTTTGGCACTAGCGGCCGAATTGCTTGAGACATGTTTGATTTTTAAGTCGACAATTTAGAATTTCTGAAACTATTTTTACTAATATTCGAATCTGTTTAGCCTAAACTAAAACCGCCACGAAATGAAAACACCCGTAAACGCATTTCTTTTTTTATTCCTTTCTTTAATAAGTTCTCTTGTAGCCAACGCACAATTAACCGGAACAACCTTCGCTGAAGCTCAAAAATCTAAAACAGCAACCTGGACATTTACTTATACAGAGACCCCCAGCTTTGCCAGCAAACAACCCAATGGATCCATTCAAGGACTAGCTGTGGAAGTGATGAAAAAATTTGCTGAGTATGTGCAGCAGTCAGAAGGAATAAAAGTGTCCTACGAATTCAAAGCAAAAGATCCTTCTGACTTCAAGGGTTTTTTGGAAGAAGTTAAAATGAGCAGTGGTGGGGTTTTCGGTTTGGGAAATGTTACCATTACGGAAGCGCGTAAAAAGGAGTACAATTTCAGCCCGTCTTTTATAAAGAATATTTCTCTTTTATGCACGCATAAAGATGTACCAACCCTCGAAAGTTTAGATAAGGCTGCAACCGCTTTTGCTAACTTCAAAGGAATTGCAGTTGCCGGATCGACCAACGAAAAGGCAGTTCTCAATCTGAAAGCGAAATACATTCCCACCGCAGTAATCCAAAAAGTGGAAAGCAACCAAGAGGCTGTTGACGCGATCATGAAAGATAAGAAAGCATTTACCAATACAGACTTTACTTTTTATTTGAACGCACAGCGTCAAGGGTTGCCGATCAAACGCCATCCGGCTGGTGATGAGTCTTCAGAGGAATTTGGAATCATCATGCCTAAGAGCAATGACTGGGCTCCGTTGATGAATAAATTTTTGAACGCCCAGTTTTTAAAGTCAGAAGATTATAAGAAAATGCTCTTCAACAGTATTGGCACCAATGGAGTGAAGTTGATGGAGTCGTTTGGAAAAAAATAAAAAAACCCGAAATCACTTCCGGGTTTTTGTCTTGCTACTTATTCTTAGACCAACGTCTAAAAAGGATATTCTGTTTTACTGATCGCGTAGTCGGCTACTTTGCGTCTGGCGTTTTTCAAATTGTAAGGATCGATTTTGGTGAAGCGTTTCAACCCAAGCATCATCAAGCGAAGTTCGTCTCCTTCTGCGAATGCATATACTGCTTGCTTGCCTGCTGAGGCTGCTTTCTCAACAGCAGAATGCAAATAGATCATGGCCATTTCTTTTTGAATCTCGCACGCTTTTTCACCGCGTTGACCAATCAATTTTTCAATGCGAAGAAGTGTTGACTCAGCCACGTAAATTTCAATGAGCATGTCTGCCAGGTTCATGAGCACTTCTTGTTCTTCAGAAAGTTTCATCATGAATTTTTGAACGGCTGCTCCGGCCACTACCAATCCGGCTTTCTTCAGGTTATTGATAACTTTTTTCTCTTTCACAAAAATTCCTTCCTCCTCGCTTGTCCCAAAATCAGGAATCGACATCAATTCTTTTTGAACGGACATTGCTGGACCCATCAAATCAATTGTGCCTTTCATTGCACGCTTCATTAGCATGTCTATGGTAAGCAGACGATTGATTTCGTTGGTTCCTTCAAAGATCCGGTTGATACGTGCATCGCGATAAGCGCGGTCCATCGGGCCTTCGGCAGAGAAGCCCATGCCACCGTAAATCTGTACGCCTTCATCAACCGCAAAGTCTAAAACTTCAGAGCCGTGTACTTTTAGAATCGCGCACTCAATTGCAAATTCTTCAAGTGCTTTCAATCGTGCTTTCGCGGAATCCATTCCACCAGCTACAAAAGCATTGTAAGCGTCATCGATATTTTGTGAAGCGCGGTAGTGCGCTGATTCGCTCGCGAAAATTTTAGTTACTACATCGGCTATTTTCGCCTTGATTGCACCGAAAGTTGCAATTGGAGTTCCGAACTGTTTCCGTTCGGTTGAATATTTTATTGCTTTTGAAATCGCCATCTTGCTACCACCCACGGCCGCCACACCTAACTTGATGCGGCCGATGTTCAAAATATTCACCGCGATCTTGAATCCATTTTCGCGCTCGCTCAATAAATTTTCTACCGGCACTTTGCAATCATTGAAGAAAATTTGTCGCGTAGATGATCCTTTGATGCCCATCTTCTTTTCTTCTTCATTCATGGTGATACCACCAAATGTTTTCTCAACGATGAAGGCGCTTAAATTTTTGTCGTTATCGATTTTTGCAAAGACCACATACACATCGGCAAAGCCACCGTTGGTGATCCACATTTTCTGGCCGTTGATCAGATAATGCTTTCCATCGGGAGTGAGCGTTGCTTTTGTCTTTCCGCTGTTAGCATCAGAGCCTGAATCAGGTTCTGTCAAGCAGTAGCAAGCTTTCCATTCACCAGTGGCAAGCTTGGGTTTATATTTTTTCTTTTGTTTTTTTTTTTAAATGA
>DPLR01000078.1 GCA_003541895.1 Cytophagales bacterium
ACAGAGTTTGTATCGATTCTTGCCAGATAAGTGCCAATATATTCATCTGGGTTAATGATGGATTTATCTTGGGCAAAGGCTGGTTTCACCAAACTAATTGTGAGCAGGAAAAACAGTATTGAGCGTGTCATGATTTTTGACGCAAAGGACTATCTATCCACTTTTAAAACCTATTCAATTCACGATTTGAATAATAATCAAGTCTCTTTTGAATGATTTATGCCACCGTATTATGCCGCTCAGCAAATTCGGTAGGCGTTATTCCAGCAATATTTTTGAATGCTCTTTGAAATGTTGGCTGGGAATTGAATCCACATTCAAAGGCCAGTGCTGTGATTGTGAATTTCTTATTTTCTGTTTGAATAAGTTTTGTTTTGAATTCTTCAACACGGAAATGGTTGACATATTCATTAAAGCTCTTGCCCGATTGTTGGTTTATGGCAGCAGATATTAATTTGGAGGACAGGTTTAAATGCGTTGCCAATTTCGTTAGCGTCAATTCAGGATCGCGATACAGTTTTTCTTCCGTCATCGACTTTTGTAGTAATGGCATCATTTTATCAATCGACTCTTTAGGCAGTTGCTTGCCATTTTTACGCATCAACGAGAGGCTATGCCGATTAATCATCAAACTACGAATGCCCAACCAATAGATGACCAATACCAATGGCAGATAGATCGGGTACCAATCAAACCAACCGAGCATCTTATCCGTAAGCGATGGAATTACGTACGGAACCAAATAGCAAAGCCAGAGAATATCAAAAGCAAAAAACACCCACAGCAATTCCATAAGCCAGGAAGTGCGAGGTTCGCTATTGGAATATTGATTTTTTGAATAGGCCTTTACAAGCTTGAATGAAAAGTACAAGTAAATCGTTAAAGAAATCCATCGAGGCACATCGGCATACACATTATATGAATCATACAACTGGCCGAAATTATTTTGTCTTGGATTGGCCCATCCAAGAAGAAGTACGACTAAAAAAATCAAGGCACTGGCATGTTGAAACAAATCAATGATCACCGGGTAAAAATGAATCCTATCTTTCTTTTGAATTCGGAAACCTGAACTCAATTCACTTTTACAATAGAAATAAATCAATGGCCCAATAGCCATGATGATCATGAAAGGCACAAAGGCATCGATCAAAGAACCAATTTGTGATGAAAGTAAGCCGATGTTGTTCAAATAAACTTTGAGGCAAGCTGTGGCCAAGATTAACAAAAGCCAGCCAATAATTTTTCCAGCATATTTTTCTTCAGAACGACACAGGAGAAATCCCGTGATAAATCCTTGCAAAGCCCCAAGCAAGATGAGTGTATCTAGAAATGAGTGAAAATTCATGAGGAACAAAAATGCAATTTACGGATTCTTATTTTTTATTAGCAGAAGAAGAACTTACTCAGATAAAATGAAATTCACTCCATCAATCTTTCAAGCATCGATAGTCGATTATTAACTACAGAAATCAGCCTTTAACTACCAAATAAAAGTCTGTTTGTCTAGTAGATTAGTAACACCACCAAACGACTCGAAAGGCAGAATACTCTAATTTTTAATTGTTCTAAAATCTGTATTCAACCTATCTTGCGCTATGAATAAGATAATCGTTTCTTTTTTTCTGTTATTGTTAACCTGGGCGCTTAAGGCTCAAACCCTCAATTTAAAATCGCCCGATGACAAACTAGAAACTAAAATCCGAATCGATCAAGAAGGAATTTTTTATAGTGTTTCATATGAGAAAAAACCGGTACTGAATTGGTCGAAGTTGACACTTATTATAAACGACAACTATTTTCAAAATAACTTAACTCTTTCAAGACCTGCTTATCGTGACACTACAGAAAAATATGATCTGATCATTGGCAAAGCAAGCCATGTAGAAGCACGGTTTAAAGAAATGAAAATTTCTATCAAGCAAAAGGCTTCGCCTTACACCAAAATCAATCTCGTGTTTCGCTCCTTCAATGAAGGCATTGCATTTCGATATGAATTTATTTCTTCTGAGACAACCTCTTTGCTACTGAATGAAGAGCGGGATGAATTTCGTTTTACGGAAGACTCTATCGCTAAAGTATTACCATTACCCAATTTTACCAGCTCGCACGAAGGCTTTTACTCCACCACTTCTCTACAAAAAATAAATGACGGTCAGTTGCTCGATATGCCCGCACTGTTTCAATTAAAAAATGGAATTAACGTAGCCATTACCGAAGCAGCGCTACTCGATTACGCAGGTATGTACTTGGTCAAACAAAAGGGAATTTTACAAAGCAAACTTTCTCCTTTGCCAGATAAACCTTCGGTTGCGGTTATCGCAAAATATCCTCACCAAAGTCCGTGGCGCGTAATCATGGTGAGTAGAAATGTGGGGGACTTTATTTCTTCAACCATGCTAACCACACTATGCCCACCTAACCGCATCAAAGATGTGAGTTGGATAAAACCTGGTAAAACTACTTTCCCTTGGTGGAACGGAAATGTAACCACCGACACGCTCAATGCGCCCGGTAATAACTTCATCACGCAAAAATATTTTATTGATTTCTGTCATCGGAATAAAATTCAGTTTCACTCCGTTGTAGAATACGGACTTCATCAATGGTATGTAGATGATGGCATCGGTTTTCAGCCCGGGCCGCATTCAGATGTAACACAAGCTGTGCCAGGTCTTGACATGAAAGAAGTTTGTGACTACGCGCACGCACAAGGAGTGGATGTACGCGTGTGGGTGCAGTGGGCAGCACTGTATCCAAAAATTGATGCCGCATTTGCGCAATTTGAAAAATGGGGATTGAGTGGCATGATGATTGACTTCATGGATCGTGATGATCAAGAGATGGTAAACATTCAAACCGAAATGCTTGAGAAAGCCGCCAAGCATCATTTGCATGTGCAATTTCACGGAGCGTATAAACCCACCGGTCTTTCAAGAACTTATCCCAATGAGTTCACGCGCGAAGGAACGCTGAATTATGAAGTAAATAAATGGAGCGATGGGCTAAAAGCAAACCATGATCTGGACATTGCCTTTACTCGACTCATTGCAGGCTCAACAGATTATCACCTTGGTGGTTTTCGCGCAGTACCCGACTCACTTTATCGAACACAGTACACAAAGCCATTGATGCATGGAACACGATGCCACATGTTAGCCATGTATGTGGTTCTTGAAAATGCGCTCGGAATGGTTTGTGACTACCCAGAAGCCTACGAGGGTCAGCCCGGATTTGATTTCGTTCAAAAAGTACCAACCACATGGGATGAAACAAAAGTGCTCGAAGCAAAACCCGATCAGTACTTAGTGGTAGCAAGAAGAAAGGGCAACATCTGGTACATTGGTGCAATCAATAATAATGCGGAGCGAGTAATCATCGTAGACCTGTCGTTTATAAAAAACAAAAATTTAGAATTGGAGTCTTATGAAGATGCAATTGATTCAAGAAAATATCCTAATCACATTTATCAAGAGAAAAGGAAAATAAATGCCGGTGATAAAATTCAATTGAAACTGGCAGCTGGCGGTGGTGCGGCATTAATTGTGCGCGAGGATAATTAAGAAGTAACACCCTATGAAAAATTCTTATTGAGGGTATGGAGTACACCTGAATGTATCTGGTTTCCATAAAATAGTCTCGGTTGCTGAAATTAGACCATAATAAATAGGCGCAACCGTTTCAGTACCAAGTTTAATTGGTTTGGCATCAAGAGAATAATAACTAACGTATCCTATTTTTTTCCCGCTACAGTTGTACACCAGATGAACTGTATTACAAAGCGCGCAACAGTCCTCAAGAATGAAAACGGTGTTACCCATAAATTGAGCTGTAGAAATATAAAAATAGGGAGACATTAAAGTATCCGCTTTAATGGAATTGATCATCGTGGTTATCCAAGGCAATTCCTCAAGTGGGTTTTTAACAGAACAAGTATTGATCTTTCGTTCATTACATGAAAACAACGGCAGGACGAAAGTTAGAAGAAGCGCGAATTTTCTCACGATTTTACAAGGTAATGTTCGGTTGATTAGACCCTAATCAATGGCAAAAGGTTGGAAGCATGAAGAAGATATAAAGCTGACCATTCCAGAATTTGCATTTACACTAGAGTTTAAAAATTTGAAACTTGAAATGCGAAACCTTATTATTGCTTAAATTGATTTCATCATTCGCATGCACCGCTTTTGCACATTCATCTTTTTTATACTAGTTGCCCACGTTTCTTTTGGTCAGCGAAAAGAAGTGGATAGTTTGAAAACTGTGTTGCAAAGAACAAAGGACAAACAACAACACGCTCTCGTTGCCCTTGACCTTTCTTCAAAAATGTTACGTACCAACCTTTCTGAAGCGCTGGAGTATTCAAATCTTGCAATTGAAGAAGCTACTTTTCTAAAAAACGATTCACTAGTGCTTGCCTCTCAATTAAGTCAAGGTTCTATTTACCTGCAGTTGGGCAATTACGCTCGCGCTTTGCAATTGTATCAACTTGTGCTTCAAAAAAAGGTAAGCACTACCATGACCGCAATTGCCCGAGGAAACATCGGCACCGTGTATTATTTTCAGCGTGATCATAAAACAGCACTTAAGTATTACCTCCATGCAACAAAAGATTTTTCAGAAATAAAGGATCTCAAAGACAAAAAGGTTTTAGCCATCGATGCCAATCTGATGAACAACATCGGCATCATATATGAAGAAGCTAAAAAGTTTGACTCTGCTCGGATTTATTACAATCACAGTCTTTCACTTGGTCAGAATTTGCATGACAATGAACTCACTGCCAACGTCCTCAATAACTTCGGCACTTTCTTCGAAGACCAGGATAGCCTTCAACTGGCCTTAGATTATTATCGCCAAGCACTGAGATTGCGCCAGAAAAATAACAATATGTTTGGTCTGGCAAGGTCCTACCACAATATCGGCTTATTTTTTTTGGATAAGGTTAATAAAACTGATTCTGCCATTGCCAATTTAAATAAGTCAGTTGACATAGGAGCCAAAGTGGGTGCCTGGCAAACGGTTGGGTCTGCCGCTGATATGCTCCACAAAGCATATCTTAAAAAAGAAAATTATAAAGAGGCACTCAAGGCAATGAGTTACAGCAGACAGGTAAACGACAGTTTGTTTAATGAAGAAAGTACGCGCAAAATTGCCCAACTAGAAATGCAATTTGAATTCGACAAAAAGCAAGCTCAGTTGGATGCCGATCAAAAAGCAAAAGAGTTTTATTTCTGGATCGGAGGCCTAGGGTTGGTCTCGTTGTTAAGTATTGTAACCTTGCTGTTCTTTCTTCAGCGAAGTAAAACGAAGCGTTCGGAACTAGAACAAGCTCACCTTCAATTGGAAAAGATCAACCTAAAAAATGATTTGGTCATAAAAGACAAAGAACTTGCTACCAACATTATGTACCTGATCAATAAGAATGAGTTGATCAATCATTTGTCAGAGAAACTGCTGGAAATCAAGAATGAGGCCTCTACACAAACTCAAACTGCTATTCAAAAAGTAGTATTCGATCTGCAGGCAAACCTTCAACCTGAGCTGTGGCAAGAATTTGAATTCCGATTTCAGCAAGTACATGATCGCTTTTACAAAGCATTAAATGAGCGGTTCCCTGATCTCTCTCCGGCCGAGCGCAGGCTATGTGCTTTTTTGAAATTGAATATGACAACGAAGGAAATCTCGGCCATCACACATCAAAATGCCAAGTCGATTGACGTAGCCAGAACTCGTCTCAGAAAAAAGCTGAACCTTACGGGAACCGATCACAATCTTATCACCTTCCTTTCTCAGCTGGACGATCAGGGATCTTAAAAGATATTTTTTATTCAATCATCATTTCCCAAATATTATTCCTTGATGACCGCGGTCGCTTGTCTTGCAAGGCCTGCTAACCCCTTAAATTTTAAAAAATTCCTATTGTAGTGATTTAGTTAGGATGCTTTTCACCGTCCTGTAGTGATTTTGTAGCGTGGTTCTGGGATTGAATTCCCTCACACAAACACTTCCTTGCCTCCTGAATTCACAAACCCGCAATTAATGGCAAGCCCAAACAAAAGGTTAACAAAACCAATCAGCAAAGCGACTATCACCTTAAGTCCGGCCGATGAGCTTATCAATGAAATGATACAGAAGAGGAAGCTTCAACAAGAAGCTTTACTTAAAATAATGACCTCCATTGATTCGAAAAAAAAGAAGAATATGAAAGGAGCAAAAATCTCGAAAACCAATCCTAGCAAAACCCAAAAATCTATTTAACCACTATCCTATGAAGCTTTCTTTACAACTCAAAAGAAGATTCTTACTTGTAATCCTGTTGCTGTTTGTAACAACATTGATTTTTGGTCAGACATCTACATTTAGAAACGGTGTGCGAACCGGGCGCGTAAAAGTGAAAGTTTCCACAGAAGCTTCAAACGCTTTTAGCACAAGTTCCGCACGCCTCAGCAAAGGTATCGCTACAGGCATTCAGGCATTCGATGCCGTTGCCCAGAATACGAAAGCGACCAAGATGTATCGCCTCTTTCCTTACGATGCAAAAAATGAAAGCAAACTGCGCAAACACAATCTTCACTTGTGGTACATCGTAGAGATGGACGAGAGCGTGGATGTGAATGAAGCTGTAAAGCAATTCAAATCGGTGAAAGAAGTGCAACATGTGGAAGTGGAGCACGAAAAAGTTTTAGCACCCTATGAAGTAACGCCCTATACCCCAAGCGCATCCACGATGGATGCGCTTCCTTTCAACGACCCCATGTTGAAAGATCAGTGGCATTACCACAACACGATGCAAACAGGTTTTGGAAATGCCGATATCAATTTATTTGAAGCCTGGGAAAAAACTTCCGGAGCATCCAACATCATCGTATCAGTGCATGATCAGGGTGTGGATGTAAATCACAAAGATTTGAAGGCAAACATTTGGACAAACCTTGCTGAGTTGAACGGTCAAACTGGTGTAGACGATGATGGAAACGGATACA
>DPLR01000209.1 GCA_003541895.1 Cytophagales bacterium
GATCCTGAATTATTCAGGGGATTTCGAAAGTAAAATCAAATTTCTCTCTGAAAAATTTGCTGCGTCTGAAAGAGGGCAGAAAGGCATTGCAGATCTTGCCGAAGTGGTTTCATTGCTCGGAAATTTTAATGCTACCACCGACCACCTGGATTTCTCTATTTCGCTTGCGCGGGGTTTGGCTTACTATACCGGTTGTATTTTTGAAGTTAAGATTAATAACGTTGCCATTGGCAGCGTTAGCGGGGGTGGCCGATATGACAATTTAACTGCCGTTTTCGATTCCAAAGACAAAAGTTCGGGCGTTGGTTTTTCGTTCGGCATTGATCGGATTTACGATGCCATGGAAGAACTTCAATTATTTCCAAAAGAAACCACTGCTGCTTCAACAGTCTTAATTGCTCACTTAGAGAAAGAAGGATTTAGGTACGGTATGAAAATCGCGCAGGCATTTCGGGAAAAAGGAATTGCTTGCGAAATTTACCCTGATGCGGTAAAAGTGAAAAAGCAAATGGAATATGCTGACAGGAAAAAAATCCCGTTCGTAGTAGTCATCGGCCCAGAAGAAGTGGCAAGCGAATCGCTTACGTTGAAAAAAATGGAAACCGGAAATCAATTAAAACTTTCTTTTGAGGAAATTGCCACCGCCATTCAATTGTATAATAAAGTTTAATTTTTGACTTCTTGAGTTACCTTCATCTCATCAGTTCTAAACAAATATCCTTTAAGGATATCACAACTATTCTAAACGAGGATTCAAGACTTGAATTATCGGACGAATCAATCGCAACGATTCGGAAGTGCCGCGAATACCTTGATCAAAAGATTGCTTCCTCATCTGAACCTATTTATGGAATCAACACCGGGTTTGGCTCGCTTTACAACAAAAATATTCCCAAAGATCAACTAGAAAAACTTCAAGAGAATCTTGTGCTATCGCACGCGTGCGGTATGGGTGCAGAAGTACCGCATGACCTAGTGAAGCTCATGTTGTTTTTAAAAATACAATCATTGGCTTATGGATATTCGGGCGTTCAAGTGGAAACAGTTCAACGCCTCGTTGCCATGTTTAATGAAAATATGTTGCCGCGGGTTTATGAGATGGGCTCGTTGGGTGCCTCGGGCGACCTCGCTCCTCTCGCCCACCTTTCGCTTCCACTCATTGGCGAAGGAGAAGTGTTCTACCAAGGTGTAAATCAACGCAGTAAAGAAGTGCTTAATTCCCTCAGCTGGGAAAAACTTCATCTTAAATCAAAAGAAGGCCTTGCACTTTTAAATGGAACTCAATTCATGAGTGCCTATGGTGCATGGTGTATTCATCATTCTAATCGATTGTTAAAATTAGCCAATGTGATAGGCGCTCTCTCGTTGGACTCGTTTGATGGAAGAATTGAACCATTTGAAGATGCTGTTCATAAAATAAGACCCCATTTAGGACAACGCAATGTTGCCAGCTTCATTAAAACAATTTTGAATGGAAGTGAAATTATCGTTCAAAAGAAAAAGCATGTTCAAGACCCTTATTCTTTTCGGTGCATCCCGCAAGTTCATGGCGCGAGTGAAGATGCATTCCATTACGCCTCAGAGATTTTCTTAACGGAAATTAATAGCGTAACAGACAATCCCAATGTATTTGCTGACGAAGACAAAATCATTTCGGCAGGAAATTTTCATGGTCAACCATTGGCGTTGGCTTTGGATTTTCTTTCGATAGCCCTAGCCGAACTAGGGAATATTTCTGAACGAAGAACCTATCAATTAATTTCAGGCGCTCGTGATTTACCTAATTACCTAGTGGCGAATCCGGGTATTAATTCGGGCATGATGATCCCTCAATACACAGCTGCATCGATCGTAAGTCAGAATAAACAACTTTGTACACCAGCCTCAGTCGATTCAATTGTGTCGAGTAATGGGCAAGCAGACCACGTAAGCATGGGCGCCAATGCCGCCACCAAAACCTATAAAGTGGTTAACAACATATATGCTATTTTAGCTATCGAATTAATCACGGCTACGCAAGCGATCAATTTTAGACGGCCATTGAAGACCTCGCCCACATTAGAAAAGTTTATTGATAATTTTAGGCAAAGAATTTCGTTTATTGAAAGCGATCGTTTCTTACACAACGACTTGATTGCAGCAGAAAAATTTCTCAAAGAATTTAACTTAGAAAGTGAAATCGTTTTTTCTTAGTGTGACATTGCTACTGGTGAGTGTGGTTGGTTTTGCTCAACCTTACACCAGCCGCCTTGGTCGCTTTCAAGTGGATCAAGTTAGAGGGTGCGCACCATTTACCATCAACATCACCACCACCAATGCCAATGGCAATGGCGGATGCACTGGCACTACACCGTGCATCATGAGTTTTGATGGCACTAATAATTGTCCCCCCAATGCCAGCTGTCAAAATGTAACTCAATTTACATACAACACACCGGGCACCTATAAGCTTTCGGTAATCTATCAAAGCATTGGTGCAGACGACATAACCATTACAGTTGACCAAAACATACAACCAGCATTCGACATTTACACATGTGCAGGGTTGAAAACTCAAATCAACATTACCGATAAATCATACGACATTTATAATATTGACTTCAATAATGATGGCGTAGTTGATAATACAATTCCGTCAGGAAATACACAGACTGCCTCTTTTACTTATGCATCGGCCGGCAACCACAATATAAGTGTAAAAGGACAAAAACTGAACGCGGCCAACAATTGCAACGCTCTAGTTCAATCATTGAATGCGCTTGCGTCATTGCCCAGCCCCAAAATCAATTCACTTGCAGCGCAAGATGCGTCCACATTACAACTTGACTTTACTCCAGCTAACAATATTGAATACAAAGCTGAAATCGCTTTTAACAACGCATCTAATTTTCAAACTTATCAAACACTTTATAAGGTCAATTCAATGACAGCATCGAATCTGACGGTGGATAATAGTTATTATTGTTTCAGGCTAGGCTCTTTCGATCCGTGCGCAAATACAAACGTGTATTCTTCACCGATATGTAGCCATAAATTCAGCGTAGCTATAGCAAGCGGAGTAGATCAATTAGCATGGCAAACATCAAGCACGGGCATATCGTCAATTGAAGTTGATCGAAATACTATTTCAATCGCTTCGGTTGGGGCATCAACCACAAGTTATAATGACAATGCGATCGTTTGTAAAACCGATTATTGTTACCAACTGATTAGCAAATATGCTAATGGAAGTACAAGTACATCTCTTCAAAAATGTGTCACCGCTTTTAAAACGGATACGCCATCGCCCATCAATAACACGAGCGCTGTTGTAGACGGAAACACAGTTACACTTACGTGGCAACAAGATCCGGCATTTACCGCCAACGGATATGAAATCTCAAGGGAAATTATTGGAGGTAATTTTGTTTTTCTTAAAACCAAAAATGTAAAACAATTCACCGACTCATCATATAACAACGGTGGGTATTGCTATGAAATCAACTACTCGGATGTTTGCAATAACTTAAGCGCAACAGGGTTACCCTCCTGCCCCATCATACTTAGTGGAAAAATAGACGAAATAAATGACGTACACCTTCAGTGGACTGGGTACAAAGGGTGGAACATGGGCGTAAAAAAATATTCAGTTCAACGCTATTATCAACCCGGCCAGTCACCTCAAATTATTTATAATGGTTCTGATACCACGTTCGTTGACAATGCCCAAGACCAAACCAATCAAGTAGTCTATTACAAAATTGTAGCGACCGCCATCGAAAATGGAATTCCAATTTCACTTTCCAACGAAATTAAAGTTGTGAAAAGCATCAATCTTTTTTCTCCTTCAGCATTTAACCCTGAAAGTAAAGTGTCAGTCAATAGGACATTTAATGTAAAAGGTCACTTCATTGCTTCGATGAAGCTTGAGATCTTTGATCGATGGGGTTCGTTGGTATTCTTTTCAGATTCGAACGAGCCATGGGATGGCAAACGCGATGGTGCATCAATGCCCGATGCAACCTACGTTTGGAAAGTAGAAGGCCTTGACCAAATTGGAAATTCTTTTAAAAAAATAGGTACTATTATTCTTATCCGGAAATAGCTAGAACCTGAAACTCAATCCTGCGCGCATCGGGGCAAGGTCCAAGTTTAGTGAAGAAGAATAAACTTTGTATTTCTTTGCTTTCTTAGAACCGACAATCATCAATGGAATACCTGCACCAAGCATGCCTGTTCCACCTAAAAAAAGAAGAGCACCACCTACTGCAGTCCCCGAATCATTGGGGGTTGTTTGCTGTTGGCCATATTGATTCGTTGTAGTTGTATATTCAACCGATGTCATCATACTAACGCCAACTATTGTTGCTATCCCACCAAGCACCGTTAAGGCGGTACCAGTACCCTTCATTCTACGGTACTTTTCATATTTCAATTGATCTTGTTGCGCATTCAATTGACTAACAGAAAATAGAACTACCAAAAATAGAAAGAAGATGCTTTTCATACATTTAATAGCTTAATGATAAATCTGAAATTTTTCGAAACAACTCAAATTTACTTTTGTAAGCACTAAACGCAAAAAAAATCAGCAAATGCTGATACCTTTGAAACTAAAATGAATTGAGATGTTTGATCTGATGAATATGATGCGCAAACTGAAAGAGGTTCAGACCCGCTTAAAAGAGGCACAAGATAAATTGAATCAGTTGCACGTACATGGCGAATCGGGCGGAGGGCTGGTGAAAGCCACTGTTACGGGAAAGCGCCATTTAATTGCCCTCGACATTGACCCTTCTATATTGAAAGCAGATGATAAAATTCTGACTCAAGATTTGATCATTGCAGCCATTAATAAAGCAAGTGAGGAGGCTGAGATTCAAGCGCGTGAGCATCTCAAAAAATCAACAGAAGGTTTTTTGCCCAACATACCCGGTATGGATTTTAGCAATCTGATGGGATGACCAAGGTTGCGGTTGTTATCCTCAATTATAACGGCAAAAATTACCTTGAACAATTTTTACCCGGTGTATTAGCTTTTAGTGGCGATGCAAAAGTCATTGTTGCCGACAATTGCTCTACCGATGGCTCAGCGATCTTCTTGCGAGAAAATTTTCCGTCCGTTGAGTTGATACAATTAAATGAGAACAAAGGTTTTTGCGAGGGATATAATGCCGTACTAAAACAAATTGTTGCCAACTATTATGTCCTTCTCAATTCAGATGTAGCTGTAACTGAGGAATGGTTAACCCCGATCATCGAACTGTTGGACAGTGACCCTTCCATTGCTGCATGTCAACCGAAAATTTTATCCTATCAAGCGAAAAACAAATTTGAATATGCTGGCGCTGGAGGCGGTCAGATCGATTTCTTAGGCTATCCGTTTTGTAGAGGTAGAATCTTTAATACCACCGAAGCAGACAGAGACCAATACAATGATACGCTACCTGTATTTTGGGCATCGGGAGCATGTATGGTTGTCCGATCAGATCGGTATCATGAAATGGGGGGGCTTGATGAAGATTTCTTTGCGCATATGGAAGAAATTGATTTGTGCTGGAAATTTTGGCGGTCAGGTAATAAGGTTTACTACCAGGGAAAAAGTGCTGTATACCATGTAGGTGCTGGCACTTTGCCTGTGACTAATCCCAAGAAAACATATCTCAATTTTCGAAATGGCTTAAGTTTACTCATTAAACATCAGAGAATTGCCGCTCTGGTTTGGAAACTTCCCTTGCGCATTCTTTTAGATTGGTCGGCTTGCCTTCATTTCATTCTTACGGGCGGAGTAATCCACGCGAAAGCTGTGGTCATCGCTCACTTGAGTCTACTCAAAAGACTAAGTCATGAATTGGTAAAAAGAGCAGCCACAAAAAAGCAAATCAAAAATTTCAAAGTGGAAAATATCCACCATAGACTTATTGTATTTGAATACTTCTTACGGGGAAAAAAGACCTTCGGGGAAATTAAAAATCCCAAATAGTAGTCCTACGCCTGAGGTGGGCTCGCATGTTAATTAGAAATGCTATAGATAAGTAGATAACCACCGGGGATCCTAGCGTTAGAAAGGAAGCATAAATGAAAAACAAACGTATGGAAGAGGTGGCTATTCCAAGCTTTTCACCCAAGTAAGTACAAACGCCAAAGGCGTGCTCCTCAAAAAACAATTGTATTCTCTTCACAACATCCATAACTGAAAAATCAATAAAATGTTAGAGCCATTTAACCTCTTTCTATAACCATTCATCGACCAAAATTTCGCCCTGCAAATATAATCAGTCAGTAGCAGGTGATGGTAACCTGTATTTCTTATTTTTTTAGCTATTCTTGCGAATAAATGCTTATTAACCTTACATTTGCGACTCCTTAAATAGTTTTTTAAAACCAAATTCCATGAGAAAAATAGTTTACTCCCTCGGGATCATCTTAACGCTGACAATGGCAGGATGTACCCTTCCACAGATGATCAAAATGGTAAAAGATCAAAAGCTTGAAACCAAGCCTAATCCACTTGAAGTACATAAAGATACTGTGGCTTTTGATATGTCTGGCAACCTCCCAGCAAAACTTTTGAAAAAAGGGACAGTATTTACTGTTAATCCATTTTATACTTATGGCGACAAAGAATTGGCTTTGCCTCCGGTTGCCCTAAAGGCTGAGGATTATCCAAAAAATGCTACTGAACAAACTAGCATCTCAAAATCTTTCTCATTCCCTTACAAAGAAGAATACAGACAAGGTCAAGTGGAAGTACAATTCGTTGCTTCTAAGGGCGCTAAGTCAAAGACACTTCCTGATCCTAAAATGGGCAAAAAATACGTTACAGTTGCCCCTGGAATTATTGCCACTTCAAGACTTGTTCAAAAATCATATTTTGCTGCTTTTGCGGATCACGGGTATAACAACCAAGAGGAACTTGTTCCTGTTATCATCCCTGATTTTAATTTTGAGCGCGGAAAGTCAATCTTACGTAAATCAGAATTAAAGGCTGATAAAGGCAAGCAGTTAGATGCGTTCATTGCTTCTAAAAATATTACTAAAACAGTTACCATTACCGGTACTCACTCGCCAGAAGGTCTTGAGAGAATCAACAGCAAGCTTTCTGAAGAGCGAGCTAAAGTGATTGAGAAATTCTATCGTGATGAGATGAAGAAATATGACTACCAAGGTATAGCCGCAGAGATAAAATTTATTTTGAAACCAATCGTTGATGACTGGTCAGGCTTCTCGGTTGCATTAGCAGCATACCAAGGCATCTCTGCTGACGAAAAATCAGAGTATACTAACATAATCAATGGCAGCGGTTCTTTTGAAGAGAAGGAAAACGCAATGAAAAAATTGAAAACTTATAACAAAGTTTTCAAAGATGTTTACCCTGGCTTACGTGCCGCAAAGACTGAAATTCTTACCGTGAAAGCCAAGAAAACAGACGCTGAAATGTCAGTTCTTGCAAAACAGATTACGAAAGGTGAAGCCAGCGCAGATGCTCTTTCTTTCGAAGAAATGATGTATGCAGCCACCCTGACCCCATCATTGGATGAAAAAGCCGCCATCTACGAGGCAGCAACTAAAAAAGGTAACAACTGGAACGCAAATAATAATTTAGCCGCAACTTACATTCAGATGATGATTGAGAATCCTGCGAAGATGTCTGATCTTGCTGGTAAGGCTGCAACTCAATTGGACATTGCAATGAAATTAAAAGCAACACCTGAAGTACTTGCCAACCTTGCCTCTATCGCTTTAATGCAGGGCAACCCATACAAAGCTTACAGCTACTCAATTAAAGCATTGAATGGTGCAAGCAACGATGTTGCCAGAGGAGTAAATGGAGTAAAAGGGGCTTGCGAAATTTATAAAGCAAATTATAGCGATGCGGTTCGCTCAACCTCTTCTTCAACAGATACAGACGTGAATCTCTTTAACAAAGGTTTAGCGCAATTGCTATCGAAAGATAATAGTAACGCTGCCTCTTCGTTTGCTGAAGCAACCAAGAAAAATCCAAACATGGCTATTGCTTTCTATGGTGCAGCTATCGCAGCTGCCCATAATGGAAATGGTGATGGCGTTGTAAGTAATTTAACCAGCGCTGTAAAATTGAACCCAAGCTTAAAAGAAAAAGCATTGTCTGATCTTGAGTTCGCCAAGTTTAGCACAACCGATGCTTTCCGCAATGCGCTGAAGTAATAAATCAATAAATGGAATTGGTAAAAAGCCCCGATGATGAATCGGGGCTTTTTTATTGATGATTGAGGTATTATTTTTACGAACTTGAAAAACATAAAATAACTTTCATGAGAGAGATCCAATTCAGAGAAGCACTTCGCGAAGCCATGAGCGAAGAAATGCGAAGAGACCCGAAAGTTTTATTGATGGGCGAAGAAGTTGCCGAGTACAATGGCGCTTATAAAGTGAGCCAAGGAATGCTTGATGAATTTGGACCAAAGCGCGTGATTGATACACCCATAGCAGAACTTGGTTTTGCCGGTGTGGGTGTAGGTGCGGCTGTGAATGGCATTCGCCCTATTGTGGAATTCATGACGTTTAATTTTTCTCTCGTTGCTATTGACCAAGTCATCAACTCTGCCGCCAAGATGCTCTCCATGTCTGGAGGTCAATATAATGTGCCTATTGTTTTTCGAGGACCAACAGGTAATGCAGGAATGCTTAGCTCTCAGCATTCACAAAATTTCGAAAATTGGTTTGCTAATACGCCAGGTTTAAAAGTTGTCGTTCCTTTCACGCCTTACGATGCGAAGGGATTACTGAAGACTGCCATTCGTGATAACGATCCAGTAATTTTTATGGAGAGCGAGTTGATGTATGGCGACAAAGGTGAGGTTCCGACAGAAGAATATTTAATACCCATTGGTTCTGCCGATATTAAACGTAGCGGAAACGATGTTACCATTGTATCTTTTGGTAAAATCATGAAAGTGGCTTTGGCAGCCGCACAAGAATTAGAGAAAGAAGGAATCTCAGCGGAAATAATAGACTTACGTTCTGTTCGCCCGATTGATTATGCTACGGTTGTTGAATCGGTTAAGAAAACAAATCGGTTGGTTATCGTGGAAGAAGCTTGGCCTTTGGCCGCAATCTCATCGGAGATAACTTATCACATTCAGAAACATGCTTTTGATTATCTTGATGCACCCATACACAGGGTCAATAGCCTGGATGTTCCTTTACCTTATGCGCCAACTTTAATAGAGGCCATTCTCCCTAATGTTGAAAAGACCGTGAGAGCAGTAAAGCAGGTAATGTATAAGGACTAACTGCTTTTAACTAAGCAATATTTTCCAAGCTTCTTCTACCCTACCTTGGGCTAACAATTCTTTGGCGGCCTGATGGAGTCTTTCCTCATCATGATTATCTTCAGAAGTTTTACTCGAGTGCGGCAGTACATAAATATTTGCTAACCGTGCAAGGTCATTCCCTGATAAAATTTTGCTTCTCCGTATAGATAAGGGTAGTTGATCAAAACCTATTCCTAGCTTCGTGTTTGGCTTGGGCACAACAAAAATATTATTATCATGAGCGCGGCAGTAATAGTCACCTCCCATTCGGGCAACAGCATCTAATTTTTGCGGATCAACCTCTCCTTGCTCATTCAAAATATCTTTATTGATATGCGCCAATAAAATTTCACATATAATCAAATTACCAGCGCCTCCTTGATCTCCCAACGGAACTACCTGTTTAACGAGGCATTCAAAAGAAGCTGGTGATTCGGCAACTCTAGGTGGTTTGACTTTCACCGAAGGCAATTCAGTGAACCCAGCTTTGGTAAACTCATTCATTTCCTTCGGGTACTCGCAGCTTGCCAATGATGTTTGTTCTACCATGGCATAATTAACGATGTTTACCACTACCTCGGGCACTTCCATTACATTATGTAAACTGTGCTTCGTAGTGTTGTCACGAACTCGTCTTGATGGTGAAAAAGCAATGATAGGCGGGTTTGTACTAAACAAATTAAAAAAACTGAACGGGCTAAGATTAACATTCCCGGCAGCATCAATTGTGCTTGCTAAAGCAATAGGTCGAGGAGCAATTACACCCTGAAGATAAGCTTGAAGCTTGGGCGTTGTTACCTCTTTTGGATCGATTGTTAAATAACTCACACCAGCTTAATAAGGATCTAATTTCTTTTTATTCTTGCCCTTATATTTGAGTAATACAGGATCATTCTCACCATACCCTGGGTTTTGTTTTTTATAAATTGGATGCCTTCTGCTGCGGTATTCTTTATTGCCATGCGCATGGTTTATTTGTGCATGACAATCACGCAAAAAGCATCGGGGCAGTTCAGGAATAGAATACGTAAAACCAACGGTAGCATACAACCCATTAATGTTGTAGTGAATGGATTGGCCACCCGAAGGCATGAGATTGCAACTCTTGATTTCATAATAAGGGCGTACAAACACTTTGAAATATTCAGAAAGATTTCGCTCTGCGGTGACTCCAAAATTGAAAAACGTACTCGTAACAACTTGTGATGAATTATAATTTACTTTCATCTTATAACTTCCCACCTGCAAATCGCCTGTAAATAAATAATCATTCCATCGATAAAATGATACGCCCGCCATTCCCCAATATTTTCTAATATGCCCCGTAGGATTAATTTTTTCTCCGGTAGTATTTGAGCTGAGAGAACCCATGCCCATCAGCTCATAAGAATAGCCCGCCCCTATTCGGTAGCGGTCAAATTCATAATGCAGGGTTGCAGCTAAGGGGATATTTATAACGTGGCCTTTACCATCTTTGCCATTAAAATAAGTCTTTCCTAATCCTGAGTATAATCCAAAATGAAAGTCTTTAAGTATCTTTCTTAAGGCAGTAGCACCATGAATCGGCTTAGCATAAAAATGATCGAGAGGAATAGACGTTTTACCCTCGTCTTGAGCACAAAGGC
>DPLR01000647.1 GCA_003541895.1 Cytophagales bacterium
GAAGTAGTTGAAGCCCACCTTATCGAAGCACAGTTGAAAAATAAAAAATGGGGCGTCAGTCCCGAAATCTACTTAGAGGTCTTAACGAAGAAGGCAGCTGATATTGATGGGCGCATGAAAATAGGTGCTATCTACGGCGGAGGCTCTGAAGAAGAAGTTGAGACATTGAGTAATCTTGGTCGGAAATTAGGCACTTTATTGGTAATTAGAGCAGAATTTGTTGACATTTTTGAGAGAGATGAGCTAAGCAACAGGGTTAAGAATGAATGTTTACCCCTGCCAATACTGTATGCAATTCGAAACAAGAATGTGAAAACTAAAATCAAAAAGATTCTTTTGAAAGATAAACTAGTCAAGGAAGATTGTGAAGAAATAATTAAAATCCTTGACAAATCAAAAGACGTATTAACTCTTAAAAACTACTTATTACAACTAAATATTCAAGCAAAACAACTAGTAGGAAAACTAAATGATAATCAAGCAAGAAAGACAATACAAGAGTTGGTTACTTCCCTGCTTGAAGATCTTTAGGTACTTATATTGTAAAGCGAACTGGTTTCTTCCTTACTTGTTTAGCTGCCTTCATCCCTTTCACCTGTATATCTGTAGTACAGATTGAGAATATAAGCTTTGTTGTAGAACACATATACAATAGCTAAATCGAATCATTGATACATATTATAAATTCATAAAGTTAGTAATCATGATTTAGCACAATACCTGTTAGATGCAGAAAGTAAACATCAACGGCCTTCCGGCTTTATTCCTACTTGCGAACAGCATATCCTGGTTTAGTCTGACAATGTTAGCTATCGGGGATATTGCCAACGCCAAAGATCTTCTCTCAGTTCACCCTTTGTTAATAGCAAGCGCTTATTTTGGTGGCCTAATAGGTTCGGCCGCCATTGGAGCCACAATTCTGCAGCGATCCTTTAGAAGCAAATCCTTCTTGTCAGGATGGGTTTTTTTCGGCGTTGTGACTTGTTTGTTATTCTCTTATTGGGCGGCTACAGATGCAATTAGCCTTACTCTGAAGTCACTACTCCTCGGTCTATCTGCAGGAGCTGGCATTCCAGCGTGTTTTTCTTTCTTTGGTTACCTAACGAAAATTGAAAAGCGTGGCAAAGCTGGCGCCATAATGTTCTTTATTGTTCAAGTGTTCACAGTGGCAGTTCTTTTATCGGCAACTGGAATCGATACACAACATGAATTTCTGATACTTGCAATTTGGAGACTAATAGGAATATCTGGAGCTCTTTTCTATAAACCTGTTCAGAGTCAGTCCAAAGAATACTTAACTTCGCTGAAAAGTATCATCCGAGAGAGAACCTTTCTCCTTTACTTTTTGCCATGGTTTCTATTTACTTTAATTAATTTCATAGAATCTCCCATAATCGAAAAATTCTTTGGGCAATCCCTTTATGATATTTCAGTTCTTGCAACTACAATAATTAGCAGTATTTCAGCTATTGTTGCCGGAATCCTATGTGATCTAAAAGGACGCAAAGTCACAGGTATTATTGGTTTTGTTCTTTTGGGCTTAAGTTACGCGATCTTGAGCTTCTTCTCAGGCGAAATTCCAAAATATCTTTACATTTTATTTGACGGAGTAGCATGGGGTATCCTCTTTGTTAACTTCATTTTTGTTTTATGGGGTGATTTATCAGAAGAGAAGATACGGGAAAAATACTATTTGCTTGGCAGTTTACCGTTTCTACTATCGGGTATGATTGAAATTTTGATTAAGCCCTTTATTGAAAATATTAATATGGATAGCACGCGTTTCACGTCATTCTTCTTCCCATTTGCCAGTTTCTTCTTATTCTTAGCAATTGTACCTCTTCTTTATGCAACTGAAACTTTGCCTGAAAAGGCAATGAAAGATCGGGATCTAAAAAGTTATCTCGAAAAAGCACAGAAAATTGCAAAAGGTCGTACAAGCTCAAAAAAAGGCACAAATCAAAAAGACGACCAACCTGAGAACACTCAGGAAAGTGCCGAAGACAAAAAGGCTCGTGAATTAGCAGAAAAGTATTATTGAATCAAGCAACAAATAATTTACCGTTGTCTTTGATTTGTCCTATCTCCACTCTTCGCCAGCGTAGTTGGACCTGTACCCTCTGGATGTAACCCTGTTTTTCTATAGAAATCAAGCTACGGTAAACTGAAGCAAACTCCTGAGACTTGTACTCCACGATTCTACCAAAAATCATTTCAGCGATTTCTTTAGTTGTCATATCAGGTTTTATTTGCAACAAGTCCAAGATTCTTTTTTGACGTTTAGACAGACCGCTCAAACTCTGCACCAAGTATTTACCTTGTAAAAAAGATCTAAACAATATAAATTAAATTCCAAGAAGTGAAATATATCGAGTTCTAATTATTCTAAGGATGGCCGCAGACTGAAATTATTTCTGGGTTTTATTTCATATTTATCTCGGAAGAAAGAAAATACTATTTAACCAATGCTGAATATCCGTAAACTATGTTCTTCCATGTGATACTCACATCCGACTGCAATCTGGAATGCAAGTATTGTTTTGGAGAATCCTTGGATGACTTTGACGAGGAATTCGAAAAAGACATAGAAATCAACTATGATTTGCCTAGAAAAGCCATTTATGGCGTGGACACGTTGGATGCGTTTTGTCGGAAGGATCCTGAATGCGTTTTAACCTTTTATGGCGGCGAACCTTTGCTCGGCATCAATAAGCTACGCGAGATTATGGACAAGGTTACGCCTAAGCATTACATGATTCAAACAAACGGCTTGCTGCTTGATAAGTTGGAGTCAAAGTATGTTAATCGCTTCCACACAATCCTTGTCTCAATCGACGGCGAAGAATCTTTAACAGACCATTACCGTGGAGCAGGCACCTTTAGAAAAGTCATCGATAATATCAAACTAATCAAACAAAACGGTTTCCAAGGAGAATTAATTGCCCGAGTCACAGTTATGGAACAAACCGACATCTGCAAACAAATCCGATGGCTATTAAACAACAATGAATTCTCTTTCTCTTCCATCCATTGGCAATTAAACGCAGGGTTCTGGGGAAATGATTACAAACGACGCAACTTTGAAGAGTGGACTCGGACAAGCTACATTCCAGGTGTGAAGCAGCTTGTGGAGTTCTGGGTTGATCAAATGGAACAAAAAGGTGTTGTTCTAAAGCTCTATCCTCTGTTAGGCATTGCTGAATCACTGCTTCATGAAGAACAAAAATCTTTGATGCGTTGCGGCGGCGGCTGGATAAATTACGCCATTCAAACAGACGGCTACATTATTCCATGTCCAACAATGTGGGGCATGAAAAAATACTATTTGGGTAATATTGCAGATGCCGATCCGCTTCAATTGCCCAAGATTTTCGTTGAGGCGGCGCCATGTGTTAACTGCTCAATTTTGGGTGTGTGTGGCGGAAGATGTTTGTATACAAACATTACAAAACGATGGACTGATGAAGCTTATGAGAAAGTTTGCCATACCGTTCGAGAACTTGTAAAAGCAGTTGAAGCCCAGATTCCCCGCATACAGGAATTGCTTGAAAGCGAAGAGATAAGCATTGAGGATTTTGATTATTTGAAGTATAATGGCTGCGAAATCATCCCATAGTATTTGGCATTATCTGACTTTTTATCCTGCTTTTTTAGGTACGATTTGGGACGATTCGGGATGATTTGCGATTATTAGGGATAAT
>DPLR01000103.1 GCA_003541895.1 Cytophagales bacterium
TCGCCTGAGACTTTTATAAAAATTCAAGCGGGTCAAATTTTTTCGTTCCCGATGAAAGGAACAATTGACGCTTCTCTTCCCAATGCCGAACAAGTCATTCTAAATGACGCAAAGGAATTATCCGAGCATGTAACGATTGTTGATTTAATTCGTAATGATCTTAGCAGAGTGTCTACCCAAGTGAACGTGAAAAGGTTTCGTTACATAGAGAAAATAAAAACAAACCAAAAGGATTTGTTGCAGGTAAGCTCTGAAATTGTGGGGACGCTCAGTGATAATTTTTATTCGAACCTTGGATCAATCGTTGTTGAGTTATTGCCGGCCGGTTCGATCTGCGGAGCGCCAAAGAAAAGGACAGTAGAAATTATTCATGAGGCTGAGCGTGAAAACCGTGGCTATTATACGGGCATTGTTGGTTATTTTGACGGGCAAAATTTGGACAGTGGCGTAATGATTCGTTTTATTGAACAAGATCAAAATCACTTTTACTTTCGCAGCGGTGGAGGCATTACCTCACAAAGCAAATTAGAGAGTGAGTACCAAGAGGTAATTGATAAAATCTATGTCCCGCTTCATTGAATCAATTCGATTAGAAAATGGTGCATTTGGTAATCTCGATTACCATCAGTCGCGAGTGGATTTTGCTTTGCGCAAATTTTATCCGGCACATGAGTTATTGAATTTAAAATCGATTTTAAGTTCCATACCCATGCCCTCCATCGGACTTCATAAAGTTCGGTTGGTTTATGATCACGAAATTCAATCGGTTCAAATCAGTTATTACTCTCCACGCGAAATAAAATCACTGCGATTGATTCAGGCTGATTCGATTTCATACCACCACAAATTTGAGGATCGCAATGAACTTCAAGAATTGTATGAGCTTCGAAACACTTGCGATGAGATTATTATTGTGAAGGAAAATAAAATTACGGATGCATCCTTCGCAAATTTGGTTTTCAAAAAGGACAATCAATGGCTTACGCCCAGCTCTTATTTATTAAACGGCACCATGCGCCAACAACTGCTCTTTCAAAAAATAATTTTTGAAAGAGACATTTACGTAAACGACCTTCCTCACTTTGAAAAAGTGAAACTCATCAATTCAATGTTGCAATTTGATGCGCCCGAGATTGATGTGTCGGCAATTGTTCAGTAGCTTTGGTTTATGATTCTGAAAAAATATTTTGTTTTCTGTCTACTGCTTTTATTCGTTCACCCTTCCTTTTCACAAACACTGAGTTCTAAAAACAAAAAGGCAATTGAGTTGTATACGGAAGCGGATAACTACCGTGTTCGTGGGCAATACGATCAGGCCATCGATCTTTTGCAACAGGCTATTCGCAAGGATAAAAATTTTGAAGAAGCATATTACCGACTTGGTTTTACCTATCGAAGTGCTGGCAATCGCCCTTCGTCTATTGAATATTTTGAAAAGGGTTTGGCAGTAAGTTCCACGCCAGCTATTCAGAAAAGTTACTATTTCGATCTTACAGAAGATTATTTGCGTACCGGTCAATACGAAAAAGCAAAAGCAAGTGCAGAAAAATATTTGATCATTGAGAAATCAGATAAGGCAAAAATTGATAAAGTTTTAGTTTGGAAATCGCAAACAGAGTATGGGCTAGCTCATAAAAATGAAAACGTAGGTTATGTCGTGAAGCCGCTGAGCGATACCATCAACAAATATCCGATGCAATATTTTCCTGCAATCAGTGCTGATGGACAAGAATTGATTTTTACAGTTCGCTATGGATTAGCTCATGACGACAATGAAGATATTTTTATTTCGAAAAACGATCATGGTCATTGGATGATCCCAACCTCGCTTTCTGAAAATATTAACACCTCGTATCGCGAAGGCGCTTGTAGTATTTCCGCTGATGGCCGTCATTTAATTTTTACCATCTGCGGTCCGCGTGGTTGTGATGTGTACGAGAGTAAAAAAGAAGGAGAAGTTTGGCGGAAGCCGGTGAGTCTCGGTCCGAATGTAAATAGCAATTCGTGGGAAGCGCAGCCGTCACTCTCTGCCGATGGAAACGAGTTGTATTTTGTGAGCGATCGCAAGGGCGGAATAGGTGGCTACGATATTTGGTATTCCAGAAAGGATTCACTTGGCCGATGGTCACGGGCAGTGAATGTTGGCAGACCAATCAACACCAGGTACAATGAGATAGCGCCCTACATTCACGTGAACAACCGGAACTTGTATTATGCTTCGGATGGGCTTCCCGGTTTTGGCGGGCTCGATGTTTATGTTTCAGAAAAAGATCAGCAGTGGAGCGAACCGAAAAATATGGGAGCGCCACTCAATGATTTTGAAGATCAATATTCTTTTGTGGTTACGAGCGATGGTGCAAATGCTTATTATTCGAGAGAGCAAGGCAGGATGAGGAGCCAGATCTATAAAACGAACATTCCTGAAGCACTTCGTGTCCGCAGCCGCGGAAATGTGGTGAAGGGAATTGTGACGGATGCGCAAACCAAAAAACCATTACGATCGAGCGTAGAGTTGTTCGATTTGAAAACGAATAAAAAAATTTCTGTTTTCACCTCGGATTCCATCAACGGATATTATTTGATTGTGGTGCCAGGAAAATCGGAATATGCATTGCACGTGGC
>DPLR01000126.1 GCA_003541895.1 Cytophagales bacterium
ATGCGTATAGTCGTGACCCGGGTGCTCGGCTATACGCATAAAATTGCCCCTTGACAAATTCTGAAAACCTGCTATAATGAACGTTACAAGAGAATACAAAATGAACGAGATTGAAGCAAAAAAGAAATTGGCTGAAATGGCGAAGCGTAGGCTGAACAAGGTCAACGTAGAGATTGCTACCCTCATTCGTATGAATGAGTTTGTTCCCGGCGCAGTCCGAATTACCGAACTCGAACCGCTGAATAACATTCTTGAGCGTCTGGATGCAATCTATCTTTCGATGAACCGAATCATCACAAAGGAGTAAAAATGTCAATCTATACCGATGAAGGGTACAGGGGTCGTAAGGACTATCTTGAAAATCTTGCGCTGGAAATGGGTATCTCCGAAATGACCGTCTTTACTTTGGCTGATGTACTTGGGCCGAACGAGGACTTTGACGGTCTGATAACAGAACTTGAAGATTTGACAATCTACGCATAGGAGAATAAAATGCGACTATCAATTACAAATGCAATTCGTGATATTCTCGAACTCCGTTTTAAAATTCTGCTTGCCGAACCTGAATTGGCAGAAGTAGCCTACAAAGAAAGTCCAGATAAAGGGTACACGTGGAAATCATTCAACATGATTGAATACTCTACCCGTTGGGCACAGTTTGTCAAGCTGGTTGATAGCAAAATCAAAGAGCAGTTAGGGGATGAATTAGGGGCGTTTACCCGCAAACATTCTCTTCCGTTCTTGGCACAAGTCAATGAGATTGCAAATTCAATCACCGCAGCCGAAAGCGTTGCATATGGTGACCGCTTCAAAACCATGTTTGACTAAACAAAATGAATCCTACCAAATTGGTAGGATTCGCCCGGGCGCGAAAGCTATGCGCATAAAATACCTTGACAAGCAATAGAGTTTATGCTACAATATAAGTCAGGAGAAAATAAAATGAGTATACGCGGATTGACCGGATTTATCGCTGATGTCAAGATGGAAAATAAAGGCAGATATTATCCCTGCAAAGAACTCTATGCTTATTCTTTGTATGCCCTACCTGAATTTATGCTTGGTGTGACCAATGAATTCAAGAAAAGATATTGTGAAGAAAATGAAAAATAACATGAATACGTTTACCGCTTTTTATTGCAAAGATACAGACTATGGAGTTATGGACAAACTCTATCCCTTCAATAATTTTTCGGATAGATTTATTCCGTTCATGACCATCAGTGCCAAAGATTTAGGGGATGCTTTTATGAATTTACAAGGCGAAGTAATTTCCCCTAATGGTGAACTGCGTCAGGCTGTGCTTGATTTAGGATTGAGCCATACCTCCTTTAGTGTTGGTGATGTTTTGTATTGGCATGAGCGCGACCTTTACTACATGTGTCAGCCTCTTGGTTGGACTTGCATGGCCCTTGCTTACACGTAAGATTTCCCGCCGAGGATTTTCCTGCTAGGATTTCCCGCCGAGGATTTTCCTGCTAGGATTTCCCGCTAGGGTTGCAAAGCATAAAGAACTATGGTATAATTACAGAAAAGGAAAACACATGAAAGAAAAAGCTGAATTCAATGTATCCGTATTGGACTTCGAGTTAGCAAAAATCGAAGCAACAAAGTCTTTCAAAAAACAAGGGATTATGACTGACAATCAACAATTGAATACCTTGAACTATGGGCTTGTTGAAAAGGATGGCAAGCATTACCTAATCAACAGTGAAGGTGTTGGCTCTATCGTTCCTTTGGAAGATGAAAGAGGCGAGATTTTTTGGTATCGTGAATCCTTTGATGAAAAGGGAGAGATGACAGCCTGTGAATGTGCACCATTCAGAATTGCCGAGTTTTATTTCAATGAGCTTATGAAGGTTGCAAAAATCAAAGAAAACATCGGGCTGGATAAATTCATTAAAGTCTTTGGTAGTCGGTTGGAACATAATTACATCGCTTGGTGTGATTTCCTTTCTGGAGAATTGGTCTTTTCGGAAGACTAAAAAGGGCAATTAGAATAAAGATTTACCCTTGACAAAATCGTAAAAGTGTGAGATAATTGAGTTAGATTCACTTCATTCTCCTTTCTCCTTTCTGTGTTTTGGGTAATGCCAAACTCCCGTGTCCCCCTCACGGGAGTTTTGGTATCTGTTTAGAATCGAGGGCGGAATTGAACAATCGGAATTGAACACGGAATTGAACAATGGGAATTGAGCAAACCGGAATTAAACCGTGAATCGAACAAAGAGCTTGGCGAAAACCGGCCTTGGCAATCCTATGGCTATGCGAAATTCGCCCGGGCGAACATTAGAATTAGATTAGAGAGGCTAAAAACCCTTGACAAATTACAGGAAAGTGCTATACTACATATATCCGAGGTACGCAGTTTTGGGTAGCTCCCAAAAGGTACAGGACAGCCAGATGGACAGGCAATCGGAAAAACCAGAGCCAAATCCCCTCTTGGAAAGAAGCCGACAACGCTGGCGCGTCAGCTAGCCCGACTTTGCGGAAGAAGAAGTACGGGCTTTTTTGTTGCCAAGAATTAGAACAAATGTTCTAAGCACCCGGGCGAAAGTGAAAAATAGTACTATCAAATTGACCCTTGACAAATCTGGAAAAGGGAGTATAATATTGGTAAGGTGAAAAATGAATACTAAATACATTATCTTTATCAAGTCTTGCGGTGAGGTTACTTATTTACAGGTGGAGAATAAACTTCATCGAACCGTTCAATATCCGAGCTATGCTACTCTGTTCACTTTGAAGCAGGCTCAAAAGCTTACCCGTAGCCTGAACAAAGAGGCAAGCAAGTATACTTATTACGGTGCTTGCATCGGAAACTTCTATGGGTATGAGGAAGCAAGAGGATAAGATGAAAACAGAAACTTTCAATGACGGGGATTTTGTTGCTTGCGATTTTTGCAACGGG
>DPLR01000439.1 GCA_003541895.1 Cytophagales bacterium
CCTGAACAGCCGCCCTTCGATCTTCGAAAAGCATATAATAATAGCCGTTCTTCTCATCGTATTCCACTGGGGTTACTTCTTTCAAATGTTTACGCTCATTCGGATCGTAATAAGTAACATACGATTCTTTCGGCCAGCCTTTGTAGTACTTCGATTTATTTTGAACTAAGTCTTGCACATTGTAGGTCATCCATCTTCCGTGCTTCGTCCCTTTGTAAAAAATTCCTTCTTCTAAAACTATATCGCCTAACATTTTTTTATATGGGCCATGCAGAAGCACTCCTTTCTTCGGATCGAAAGTGGTGGTTTTCCTTATCTCAGCTCGTTTATAATCATACCAAAAAATATCGCGGGCAAAGCCTGTAAATTTTTCATCGCGTTTTTTCAACACGTAAAATAATTCAAGGGTCATCTTATCACCATATCCTTTTCGGGTGAACCCCTTTTTGGTCTTAATGCCATAGAAAACTTTCTTCTTGCGTTTTTTCTTTTTTGATACAACGGGAGCATCCACTTTTTCATCAAGTGTGAGGAGCTTAAAAGGTTTATCGGTATCAAATGTAAACTGACCTTCCTGAATGCGCGGTTCATTGCCTTGCTGCGCAAAACTCATCATTGGAATCAAAAGGAAAATCAGCAAGTGCTTCATCGAACGGGGAAACGAAAAATCGTAAAAAGTATTTTGTGAAAACCGGTTTTTAATGAATGGTTTCTTTCACCGAACCACACTTTAACATCATGCTTCCAAAATAGGGATTTTTGATTTCCTTTTCATTTGAAAGCCAGTAAGCCCCGGCATCATTATTGGCCATGGGGCAATATTCCAAATACAATGTTCCGCTCACCGGTTTGTTGGCTTTGACTAAGTTATTCATTTCATCGCTCAGTTCAGAGAAGGCCAAGCGCTGATCATCAAGTTTCGAAGAGGCCGCTATTTTTCCTGCCTGATTCGATCCTTTTTTATTGTTCATGCTCAGCAAAGTTTGTTGAAGCTGACCTCCCATTCTTTTTGCATCATCCGCTTTAGAGGCAACCAATGCATCTTTTAATTGAATGTATTGCTGGTAAGCCAAATTCATTTTTGCTTCTTTAAATGAAGGAGCCTCTTGTGCAAAAATGAAAATAACGCTCAATGAGTTAACTGCTAAAAATAAAAATGCCTTTTTCATATGTTAAAATTTTATTGGATTTGTATTCCTATGCAAAGTTAATACTGAGTAATGAATAAAATATTTGCCTCCACAAATTAGTTGTTATTAAAATAAGTACATTTCATCCGCTCTTCTAAACTACCAAACCCATGAAAAACTTCCTTTCAAGAAAGGCTCTTGTCATCATTTCGTCTATAGCTGTGTTGGTTGCTGGCATTTATTACTTCACGCAAGGGAATAAAAAGCATAATTCAAATTTTATCGATCCGGCATTTGGCGAATACATCGCTTCATATACAGCAGGCGTTGTTTCGTCAAATTCAACCATCCGAATAATTCTGGCCAAAGATGCTGTGGACTCTTCTTCGATTGGGCAAGAATCCGCAAGTAAACTTTTTTCCTTTAGCCCGTCTATAAAAGGGAGCGCCACGTGGCTCGATAAACGTACCATTGAATTTAAACCTGCCGAACGTTTAACCTCAGGGCAGGTCTATGAAGTCGGTTTTAAACTTTCAAAATTATTCACGGTAGCCGATGCATTGTCTGTTTTTGAATATTCCTTTCAAGTGATCCCCCAAAATTTTGAGCTCACCATTGAGAACATCAAGCCGTACGTTAAAACCGAGCTGACTCGGCAAAAAGTGGAAGGACTTATAACAACAGCTGATTTTGCTGGCAACGAATCCGTAGAAAAGATTCTTGCTGCATCTCAAGATGAAAAATCGTTGAAAGTAAATTGGAACCACTCACAAGACGGCAAGCAACATAACTTCACTGTTGAAGAGGTAACGCGGGGAGAATCAGAAAACAAAGTAAAGCTGGCAATTAATGGTGAAAGTCTCGGTATAAATTCAGAAGAAGAACGCGAGGTGATTATTCCTGCCCTTGGCGATTTTAAAATTGTGAATGCAAAGGTGGTTCAAAATCCCAATCAATATGTGGTGCTACAGTTTTCTGATCCCTTAAAAGAACGACAAGAACTCAATGGGTTAGTCACCGTTGCGGGTGGCGACCTCACCCTCGATTTTGAAATTCACGACAATGAGATTTGGGTTTATCCGCCTGTGCGGCAGACGGGAACCAAGACGGTTTACGTTGAGGCTGGTCTTCGCAATATCAATGACTTTCGCATGAAAGAGCAGACATCAGTTGATGTGCTCTTTGAGCAACTAAAACCCGAAGTACGTTTCGTGGGAAAAGGAACAATATTGCCAAGCACCGATGGATTGATTCTGCCTTTTGAAGCCGTTAACCTCCGCTCAGTTGATGTCAGCATTAAAAAAGTCTTTGAGAATAATATCCTCCAGTTTTTGCAAGTGAATAATATCAGTGGCAATTATGAGATGCACCGGGTAGGAAAAAATATTTTAAAGAAAACCATTCGCCTCGATAACACTGGAATAACGGATGTAGGAAAATGGAATCGTTACACGCTTGACCTAGCAACGCTGATCAATACCGAGCCGGGAGCGATTTATCAAATCACATTGAAATTTAAAAAGTCGTATGCGGCTTATGTATGCGATGGTGGCGATTCAAATGACGAACTCTCAACCATTGAAAGTGAAGACCTAGAAGAAGAGAACAACTATAACTATGGTTCGCATTACTATTATGAGGACGAAGAATATTATTATGGCGAAGGATATAATTGGGAAGAGCGCGATGATCCGTGCAAGCCGTCTTATTACACCAGTTCTCATAACATCACGCGCAATGTTTTGGCTTCTGATCTTGGCATCACCACGAAAAGAGGAACCGATGGCAACACGCTGATCATTGTGTCTGATCTGAAAACAACTGCACCAATTTCAGGAGTAACCGTTGAACTCTACGATTTTCAACAGCAACTCTTAGGCACGGTTTCCACTGGAAGTGATGGCATTGGTGTTATCCACACCAAAGAAACTCCGTTTTCGATCATCGCGAAAAAAGAAATGCAGCGCGGTTACTTGCGATTAGTTGATGGCGAATCTCTTTCACTCAGTGGATTTGACGTTTCAGGCGAAACTATCGCTAAGGGATTGAAAGGATTTATCTATGGCGAGCGCGGAGTTTGGCGTCCGGGCGATTCATTGTATTTGAGTTTTATTTTGGAAGACAAAAATAAAATGCTGCCCGCCACTCATCCAGTGGTTTTCGAATTGCAAAACCCACGAGGCATCGTTACGAATAGACAAGTGAAATCTTCTGCTGAAAACGGATTTTACAGATTTGTTTCGTCCACATCGCCCGATGCGCCCACCGGAAATTGGAACGCACACATCAAAGTTGGCGGCACGGATTTTAATCAGCAAATAAAAATTGAAACCGTAAAACCGAACCGTTTAAAAATCAATCTCGATTTTGGCACCGACCGAATCACTTCGCCAACCATTACCGGAAACTTGGATGTGAAGTGGCTTCACGGTGCAACCGGAAAAAATCTGAAAGCGCGATTTGAGGCAACCATCATCAAAGGCAACACTTCATTCAAAAAATTCAGTGACTACACGTTCGAAGAACCTTCGTATTCTTTCAACATAGAAAAACAAACAGTGTTTGAAGGAATGACAGACTCAGAAGGAAAAGCCAGTTTCACTTCCACACTTCCACAATCCAGTCACTATCCTGGTTTTATGACTGCTATTTTCAATGGGAAAGTTTTTGAAGAGAGCGGCAACTTCAGCATTGACCGTTTCAGTCTTCCGTATTATCCATTCGCATCTTATGTCGGGCTAAAACTTCCTAAAGGCGAAAAATACACAGGCATGCTTTACACTGACAGCACACAAAAAGTGGATGTTGTCTTTCTCGATGCCGATGGAAATCCCGTTCCCCGAAATGGAGTGGAGATAAATATTTATCGGTTGGAACGTTATTGGTGGTGGGATAACTCGAATGATAACATTGCCAACTACATTGAACGCGATAACTCACGCTTAATAAGCTCAACAACGATAAACGCACCTGCCGGAAAAGGAAACTCCTCATTCAAAATTCCAGAAGCGGATTGGGGAACATATTATATGCGCATATGCGATCCTGTTTCAGGGCACTGCACCGGCCAGAAATTTTACATTGACCACCCTGGTTATTTTGGAAGAAACAGTCGCGAAGAAAAAGGTGGAGCCACGCGTTTGTCGTTCTCTGCCGATAAATCAACCTATAACGTTGGCGATAAAATTAATTTGAACATTCCCGGAAGCGGTGAAGGTCGGGCATTAATTTCCATTGAGAACGGAAGCAAAGTCGTTTCGAAAATGTGGGTAGAAACAAAGAAGGGTGAAAACAACATCTCGATTGATGCCACTGCGGATATGACTCCTAATGTTTTTGTGAACGTGAGTTTGATTCAACCTCATTCGCAAACCGTGAATGATTTGCCCATTCGTTTGTACGGAATTATTCCGATTGGTGTTGAAGATCCGGCCACTCATCTCGAACCAATCATCAGTATGCCCGAAGAAATTGAACCAGGTCAGGAAGTAAGCATTAAGGTCTCAGAAAAATCGAAACGCAAAATGACCTTCACACTCGCCATGGTTGATGAAGGATTGCTCGACATAACGAGATTCAAAACCCCAGAACCATGGAAACGCTTTTATGCGCGCGAAGCGTTGGGCGTCAAGACATGGGATTTGTACGATGATGTGATGGGCGCATTCGGTTCGCGGGTTGAACGGCTGCTGGCCATCGGTGGTGACGAAGGGTTGAAAGCGAAAGATGATGACCCACGTGCCAATCGATTCAAACCTGTGGTGAAATTTTTTGGGCCGATGACCCTCAATGCTGGCGATCAAAAGGAAATAAAATTTGTGATGCCGCAATACATCGGCTCCGTGAAAACGATGGTCGTTGCTGGCAATGAAGGCGCGTATGGAAATGCAGACAAAGCGGTTCCGGTTCGAAAAAAATTAATGGTGCTTGCAACCTTGCCAAGAGTTCTTGGCCCTGAAGAACATTTGCGTTTGCCTATCACTATGTTCACGCAAGACAAGAAAATAAAAAGTGTGAAAGTGGATGTAAAAACTTCTGGCCCACTTTCTTTACCGAATGGCGGAAGTCGAAGTGTTGAGATTCCTCCATCAGGCGATCTTACAATTGATTTTGATTTGGATGTAAAATCAGAGATTGGAATCGGAAAAGTGTTGGTAACGGCTACTTCAGGTTCGATTCAATCAACTGACGAAATTGAAATTGAGGTGCGGAATCCAAATCCTCCGGTGAGTCAATCAACCGATATCTTCCTTGAAGCGGGCAAGAATTGGAATGCATCGATTATGCCTCTGGGAATGGCCGGAACAAATTCCGCTATGCTTGAGGTGTCATCTATTCCTCCAATCAACTTAGGCTATCGTCTTTCTCATTTGATGGAGTATCCGCACGGATGCATTGAGCAAACTACTTCAGCGGCATTCCCTCAGCTCTATCTCGATGTTGTAAAAACCTTGACCGATGCAGAAAAAACAAGGACAAAAAATAATATCACGAAGGCAATTGAACACTTGAAAATGTTTATCACCCGCGATGGTGGCTTTGCTTACTGGCCAGGCGGAGAAGACTCAGACAGCTGGGGATCAACTTATGCGGGACACTTTTTATTAGAAGCAGAAAGCAAAGGTTATTATGTTCCTGCCGATATGATCAAGCGTTGGAAAAAATACCAACGCAACAAAGCCCTCGAATGGCGGAAGAACGATAACAAATATTATTACAACACCGAGTTGATTCAAGCCTATCGATTATACACATTGGCAATTGCAGGCTCAGCCGAATTAGGCGCCATGAACCGCTTGCGCGAAACCAATGACATTTCGCTTCAAAGTAAATGGATGTTGGCAGCTGCTTATCTGAAAGCGGGTCAACCAGAGGCAGCCAAAAAATTAGTAACCAATCTTTCAACCTCAGTGAAGAACTATCAAGAAATGGCTTATACGTACGGAAGCGACTTGCGCGACAAAGCAATCATTCTTGAAACATTGACTTTACTCAATGAAAAAACGAAAGGCTTCGAAGTGCTAAAAGAAATTTCAAAATCACTAAGCAATCAAAGTTATTGGATGAGCACACAAACCATCGCCTTCTGTTTGAAAGCGGTTGGCTTGTTTGTCTCAACGGAAAAACGTGGCGAGTTGAAATTCGCTTACAACTACGCAGGTAAATTAGTCAATGCATCAACCGATTTACCTATTGCACAAATACCGTTACAAATTAAAGGAGCACAGAAAAATTCGGTGGCAGTTACTAACAGCAGCAATGGAAGTTTGTTTGTGCGATTAATCTTAACAGGCACTCCAGCACGAGGCGAAGAACAAGCTGAAGAAAATAATCTCAACATATCCGTGAGCTATGTTGACATGAAAAATAATACGATTAATCCTTCTCGATTAGAGCAGGGCACACAATTCATAGCAACAGTTACTGTAAAAAATCCGGGGTTGAGAAGTACTTATGAAAATTTGGCGCTGACTCAAATCTTCCCTTCTGGTTGGGAGATCAATAATTTGCGGCTAACCAATGACGAAAATACATTGAAGTCAGATCGAGGAAATTATCAAGACATTCGCGATGACCGCGTTTACACGTACTTCAATTTGAGCAATGGTGAAACACGCACATTCAAAATTCTGCTAACGGCCAGTTATGCAGGAAATTATTATTTGCCTGCAGTTACTTGTGAAGCAATGTACGATCACAGTGTCTACGCAAGAACCAGTGGCCAAGTGGTTGACGTTGTGAAAGGTAGAGTCACTCCATAAAAGATGATTAGGTTTTTGAAGCGGAAAAAATATTATCTGATCGCATTTATAGTGATCATGATTACGTATTATTTCTGTTTACCCAATCCACTTTTTAGAGATTCTTATTCAACCGTATTAAATGATCGCCAAGGCGAACTGCTCAGCGCCACCATAGCGAAGGATGGGCAATGGCGTTTTCCTGAAAGTGATTCCGTTCCAAAAAAATTCGCTGAAGCGTTGATCACTTTTGAAGACAAACGATTTTGGAATCATCCCGGAGTTGATGTTTTGTCATTAGGTCGCGCCTTGCGGCAAAACCTGAACGCACGAAAAATTGTAAGTGGTGGAAGCACCATAAGCATGCAATTGATTCGCTTGTCGCGCAAAGGAAAAGCAAGAACGTTTTTTGAAAAATCTATTGAAATTATTCTGGCCACTCGGCTCGAGCTTAGCTATTCTAAAAATGAAATTCTTGCGATGTACGCTTCGCATGCTCCGTTTGGTGGAAATGTAGTTGGGCTTGAAGCCGCCTGTTGGCGCTACTTTGGCCGTGATGGGCGAGATCTCTCTTGGGCTGAATCTGCCATGCTGGCTGTCTTACCCAATTCGCCTTCGCTAATTCACCTTGGAAAAAATCGTGAAGCACTGAAAATCAAAAGAGATAAGTTACTCGATCAATTGATGCAGATCGGCAAGATAGATTCACATACGTGTGAACTTGCAAAGGCAGAGCCCGTTCCTCAATCACCATTGGATTTGCCAAGATATGCGCATCATCTTTTAGTGCGTGCGATGAAAGAAGGACAGGAGCAAACCAAAGTTGTGTCCACGTTGCAACTTCCATTGCAGATGCGCATTGAACAAGTAGTGCAAGACCATCACCAACTCTTAAAAGTAAACCAGATCTTTAATGCCGCAGCCATTGTTATTGAAGTGAATTCAGGAAATGTACTTGCGTACGTAGGCAACACCTCGGTAAAAGAGAAAGGAAATTTTTCCGAAGACGTAGATGTGATCAATGCACCTCGGAGTACCGGAAGTATTTTGAAGCCATTTCTGTATGCCGCCATGCTTGATGAAGGAAAAATCTTGCCACAGACTTTGCTCCCTGATATTCCCACGTTCATAAACGGCTTTGCGCCTCAGAATTTTTCAAAAGAATTTGATGGAGCCGTCCACGCTGATCAGGCATTGATTCGCTCGCTTAATATTCCGGCTGTTCATTTATTGAAACAATATCGCTACGAAAAATTCCATTCGCTGTTGAAGAACATCGGTATGTCAACATTGAATAATCCGCCTGAACATTACGGGCTGTCATTAATTCTTGGTGGAGCCGAAGGAACCCTTTGGGATATTGCGGGCATGTATGCATCCATGGCTCGGGTGATGAATAATTATTTTGAACATCCCGGCAGAAACCGTTATGACAAAAAAGATTTTCACGCGCCAAATTATTTTTTGAATCTTCCTCAATCAAAATCAAAAAATGAATCCTCCATTTTAGAAGAGAATTCATATTTAAGCGCTGCTTCAATTTATTTAACGTTCGATGCGTTGAAAGAAGTTTACCGGCCAAGCGAAGAGTCGGGCTGGAAATATTTTACAAACTCTAAAACCATTGCATGGAAAACCGGAACAAGTTTTGGCTTCCGCGATGGATGGGCCGTTGGTGTAACTCCACGCTATGTAGTAGGCGTGTGGGTTGGCAATGCCGATGGTGAAGGACGACCCGGCTTAACTGGAACAGAAACTGCTGCACCCATTATGTTTAACATTTTTTCACAACTACACGTGAACGAATGGTTTCAACAGCCGAAACCCGAGATGAGTGAAATTACTGTTTGCTCAAGTAGTGGCCAGCGTAATTCCTCGCTTTGCCAAAAAATAGATACCGTTTGGGTTGCCAACTCGGGTCTTCAAACTTCTTCCTGTGCGTATCACAAAAAAATTCATTTGTCGGCCGATCAAAAATTTCAGGTAAACAGCTCCTGCGAACCGATGGAGAAAATGGTTGAAGCCAATTGGTTTGTACTTCCGCCTGTTCAAGAATTTTATTTTCGGCACAAAAACCTTTCTTACAAAACTTTGCCTCCATTCAAAAAAGAATGCCGGCAAGGAATTGCTTTTGCTGCGATGGAGTTAATTTATCCAAAACCAAACTCACATATTTTTGTTCCGCGTGATCTCAATGGTTCTGTTGGAAGCATTGTAATGGAAATGGCTCATCATAATCCAACCAATGTTGTTTATTGGCATCTTGACGGAAAGTTTATTGGTACCACAAAACATAGCCATCAACTAAGTATAACGCCATCCCAAGGAGAACATAAACTTATTTTAGTGGATGAGTCGGGCGAATTTTTGGAAGGTGAGTTTGATGTGATTTCAAATCATTGAAACCGAATGGCGCCATCCAATAGGTAAGAAGTGGTGTCGCTCAAAATCATTTTCTGAAAACCCTTCACCTGATAGTGCGTAAGAATGAGCTGATCTTCTCTTGTATCAAACTCCAATAAAAGTTTCCGTTGAGATGAAAACATTAAATTGCCCTCTTCGTAAATCGATTCAATCTTCTTTAATTTCTTTAGATCATTTTGATAATAGAATTTCACCCAAGGCACAGGTGATTTTATTTTTGATGAACATTCCAAGATTTGCAAATTGCTGTGGTCATCTTCTTTCACCTGAACATGGTATGCTTCTTTAAACATCGGTTTGTTGATAGCGTCCAATTGAATGAATGGATCTAATTCGTGTTTCCATTGCGCAGTATCGGGCGCGAATGACACTGAACCAGTCTTCGAATTTAATTTTGATTTCTTCGCAACAACGGTTTTCAATTTCGACAACTGCTTCAGTTGAGCTTGCACCAAGCTATCAAAATCAAAATAGGGTTTATCATATCGCACTGTTTCACGTTTGCACGATACAATAAAAAAAAGAATCGAAAGGATGAAGAGATAATTCTTCATCTTATTTTTCAATCAACACTTTTCCAGTCATCTCTTGAGGAACAGGAACACCCATGAGCGTAAGGATGGTTGGCGCAAGATCACCAAGTTTTCCATCGTTGAGTTTCCCTTTGAAATCATCGTCAACCAAAATGCAAGGAACCAAGTTAGTAGTGTGAGCGGTGTTGGGCGTTCCATCATCGTTGATCATCATGTCGGCATTGCCATGATCGGCAATGATGATCGTGGCGTAGCCATTGGCGCGCGCTGCTTCGGTTACGGCTTCGTTACATTGATCAACTGTTTCACAAGCTTTAACAGCAGCTGAGAAAACGCCCGTATGACCAACCATATCCGGATTGGCAAAGTTGAGGCAAATAAAATCGGCTTCACGCTTGTTCAGTTCAGGAATAATTTTGTCGCGGATATCAAACGCGCTCATCTCTGGTTTTAAATCGTAAGTAGCAACTTTCGGTGAAGGACAAAGTATTCTAGATTCGCCTTCAAAAATTTCTTCACGTCCACCCGAAAAGAAAAATGTTACGTGCGGATATTTTTCAGTTTCTGCAATTCTGATTTGTTTCTTTCCCGCCTTCGATACAATTTCTCCTAACGTGTTATTCAGATTGTCTTTGTCAAAAATTACTTTAACATCGTTGAACGAGTCATCGTAGTTTGTAAGTGTAACATAATACAGCTTCAATTTCTTCATTGACTGCTCTGGGTAATCCTGCTGGGTAAGAACCATCGTAATTTCTCTACCTCGATCGGTGCGGAAGTTAAAGCAGATCACCACATCACCTTCTTTGATTGTTGTCAACTGATTTTGATTGGCATCGGTAATCACAATCGGTTTGACGAACTCATCGGTTACACCTGCATCATACGATTTTTGAATAGCCTTTTTTGCATCTGTGAATTTTTCGCCAACGCCATTCACCAACAAATCATAA
>DPLR01000491.1 GCA_003541895.1 Cytophagales bacterium
ATGCGGATATTTGGAAAGTGGGCGTTAACTTGTCGCTGCGCATCAGTGACCTGCTCACCCTCAAGTACGCTGACTTGAATTTTGAGGAGCGCTCGTTAAAGCTGACCGAAGCCAAAACCGGCAAACTGAAGACGATTCGATTAAACTCCGCCGCAATCCTGGTCATTGTCAGACGGCAACAAGAAAATCCTGCCGATACCTGGCTGTTTCAAGTCCACAGCAACCGGGCCAAAGACAAACCGGTGAGCCGGGTTTCAGTCAGTCGCGTTTTTAAAGAAGCCGGGGAACTGTTAGGGCTAACGATAAACACCCACAGTATGCGTAAATCACGCGGTATGGCCATGTATAGGGATGGCGTGCCGGTTGAAAAGATTGCCAAAGTGCTGAATCACTCGAACACGACGTCAACACTTCGCTATTTGGGGATTACCCAAGAGGAAGTGTTAAAGACTTATGATGATTATGAGCTTTGATAATGCGATCAATTCAACAAATGCTGCCAAATCCAGAAAGTTTTACCGGCTCACCTTACCAGTTCTTATTGCCTTAAGTTGGTAGCCCCAAATTTTATACGAATCCTTGCGCCCACCTTTTTGACGCTCAAAATCTTATCCCTAAAATTTCACCCGTTTCGGAAGTTGCTGATTGGGAGAAGGTATTATGAAATTGACCATTTAGCCAAACATACATTGGCGGCCAAAAACTCCTTTCCCTTACCAGACTCAAAACTTCCTCAAAAGCATCAGGTGTTTTTTTGCCTGTTAACCGGAAAAAACTATAGTTCATCATATCTTCTTCAAAACCTTGTCTCAATTCATCTTCCGATTCTAGGTTTTTTATCGGAATTCCGTCGTCATCTTGCATCTCACCATATTGGCGATACATATCTTCTTGGCAAATCCAAAAAGCATATTCATCCTCGACGAATAAATTTTCTTCATCATAGAAATCATCAGTGTCTTTTATATCCATAGCAATAATGACACCAGATCGATAGGCGGTTTCAGTTGGCTCAATGCGTTTGTAACTTTCGCAAACGTGGTGCCAATGATTGAATTTTGCTCGCTGAGCAATCTTATCCAAGGCTTGTGTATGGGTGATGCCTTCTTCCTGCTTCAATTTACGGGCTTTTTGCTTTAGATGCTCAACATCTTTCGATGTTAGTAATATTTGAATGTTCATTTTAAAACGCCTTTTATTTAGTTGCGTTTCAATAGTGCCCACTGCTACAGATTCACAACATAAGGAATCTTAAAATTAATAAAGGTAGTTAATCGTCTCGTCCGAGTTCGCCAAGGTGGGCAGCAGGCTTCGAATCAGCCTTACTGTTCATTTTAAGTAAATATTTTACAGATGGCAATAGGTCTACAATTCTTGCTAAAAAAGAACTAAGGGTTTACCCCAGGAATGACTGCTTAACTTAATCACTGCGATCTTACTACGGTGATTAAAATAAAAAATAGAAAAATTCTTTATATATTTTCTTCTTATTTTTCAATGAAATACAATATCAAAAAAATCATAGATTTTACGAACAAAATATTTCACCACATACTGATTATAACTATTTGATTTTTAATAACTGAATTATAATTAAATTGTTTTATTATGTTATTGCAACATCTATAATAGAATTCATATTTTTTAGCTTATCGGAGCAAATGATGCAAAAAATAAATCAAGCCATACAGGAAAATGCCATCAAAAAAAGCATCCCTACCGAATTATTCATGACTAATGTTGCTAGTCCTACATTGGCGAGACTTATTGAAGAAGTAAAAAATGACAATCAATCAACACTTCACGCTTACGATAGAGTACACAACCGTCATAACCGCTAATTAATTTAGCCTTAATGGTTGAAATTGATACGATCCTGCTTAAGGTTGCAAGTCAATGCAACATTAACTGCGGTTACTGTTATGTGTACAACATGGGAGACGATAGCTGGGCGGACATGCCTAATTTTATTTCCCACGACACAATTAAAGCAGTATCAAAAGAACTTGGAGAACTTCGGACTAATCAACAGCGTACATTTGCTATAGTTCTTCATGGTGGTGAGCCTCTTTTACTGGGAGCTCGCCGATTAGAAACCCTACTGCACTCTCTTCGAACAGCAATACCTGAACACTACTGTATAAGTATTCAAACGAATGGAATGCTTATTTCGGACAAAATCCTTGATCTTTGTTCAAAATTTAAAACGTCAATATCTGTAAGCCTTGATGGGCCAGAAATCACCCATGATGCTAACCGTGTCGGGCATCATGGCGAAGGTACTTTTCATCGCGCATTAACGGGTATTGAAAAACTTAAGTCTCATCCTGATGCGGCATTTTTATTTGCTGGCCTCCTCGCTGTTATCGACCCAAATTCAAATCCACATGTCATCTACAATTTCTTTAAATCAGTTGGCACACCAAATGTAGATTTTCTTTACAGAGATGGTAATCATGACAAATTTCCTGTTGGAAAAACCTCGTTTCATAGCACCGAATACGGTAATTGGTTAGCCTCACTATTAGATATTTATCTAGCCGATCAGACTCCTATTAAAATAAGAATACTTGACGACATTATCAGACTTACCCTTGGCGGGATAGGCATAAAAGAGGGGATTGGCATTACTGATTTCGGCATTGCTGTTATTGATACCGATGGCACCGTAACAAAAAATGACACATTGAAAAGCTCATATAAAGGGGCAGACCGCTTTTTGGAAAACTGGAATGTCCATACTCACCGTTTAATTGATATATTCTCTTCAAGCGAATTCGCTGACGCCCATAAACTGCAACGTCCGACTTCATTAACATGTCAAACATGTCCTGAACTGCGGATATGTGGCGGAGGAATGCCTTTACACAGATGGAAAACAGGAACGGAATATGCTAATCCGTCTGTTTATTGCAACGATCAGCTACACCTTATAAATAAAGTAAAGACTATACTTTTCGGACTTGAAAAATGCGCATAGCCGACAAGCAACTTCTGGATATGGAGAATACCGAAGTATTTGCAATGCCTTTCCCTTACTTCGTTTGCAATCAAGCTATTTCGACTCAATTATGCTCAGAACTATTAACTTGGTTTGAAAACGATGCGCCGTGGAAACTCGTTGAAACCGACTTTTATGAACAATATGAATTTAGTTTTTTTGATGTTCAGTTGCCGTCTGAAATTTCGTTTTTAACTTCTCCTGAATATCTATCCCAAGTGAAGAATCAGGTTGAGCGTTTATTCTCAGTTAAACTTGAAACTCGCATCGATTTTACTGCCCATAAACTAATTTCAGGTCAACGTATCCGTATTCATAATGACTACATTCCAGGCTGTGAAACCCATCGCTTGTTGATTCAATTAAATAGGGGATGGGAAGATGAAAATGGCGGAATGTTAATATTTTTTAATAGCAAAAGTCCCAGCGATATACATAAGATATTTCGTCCAGCGCATAATAGCTCAGTTGGTTTTGCAATTTCTCCTGACTCTCATCACGCAGTGTCTACGATACATAAAAGTGAACGATTTACATTAGTCTATTCCTTTTATCAGCAAGCAGATGAGTAGTCTTCAGAATTTAATTTTTTCCGCCATTGAAAACCCTTCATCTCCGGTGTGGTTTCCAGAATTAACTGAACAATTAGTAACCTATGGTTGGAAAAATATTCACGAAAAATACGGGCTTCAAGAAGACAATTATTCGACCGAAGCAATATTTCATGGACGTATAGGCAATTCAATAAACACCACTACTCGTTTAAGTCCTACTATTCAGAATAGCACTAGCCCATTGCGGTCAATTAACATTTGCCCGATGCCTGAAGAGATAGTGGTTATGTACTCTGATTCTGGTGCAAAACCTTATTCATCCGAGATACTGCAAAACTCAACAGTTTTACAATGTTTGCAGGAATCTCTGGAAATTTTAGCCAAAATACCAACTGTCTATGTAACAGTTTCCCGTCTTGTAGCCTGCTTGCATATTCTTCAGCCGGAGGATGATGATTTTGACATCAGCTATAGTCTTCCAAATATACCGTTCTCTATATTTGTTTCAGTTCCCAGTAGGCGAATGGAAAACGATGTGTTGCGAGTTGCAGAGGCCATTTTGCATGAAGCGATGCATCTGCAATTAACATTGATTGAACAGTTTGTTCTGATGATTATCGAGACAAATGAGAAATATTTCTCGCCATGGAAAAATGAACATAGACATCCAAGAGGAGTACTTCACGCAATCTATGTATTTTGTGTGATTAAACAGTTTTTTGAATTACTTATAAAACAAAATATTTCAACATCATCCATTCAGTATCTGAATAAACGATGTGATGTAATTTCAAATCAATTAGAAGAAATTAGTGATTTTATGAATTGTCCATTTTTTACTGAAGCTGGAAAGTCATTAATAAATAGACTTTTTATTTGATTAAACGACAATACTATAAAATTGATACTATCATTTGTTTGTTTTTATTTCCATTTTTTAAACCTGTAGCTTTATATATGTCAAACAATCTGTTTTTACCTACCATTTATTTTAAATCCCTAGAATTAAAAAATATTAGATGTTTTAGCGGAGAACAGACTTTAGACCTTACCAATGGAGATGATAACCCTGCTCAATGGACTTTGATACTTGGCAATGATGGTGTTGGAAAAACTACTCTATTGCAATGCCTAGCTTGGATGACACCAGTTCCTAAAGTAGATGATAAAAATAATACTGTTGGGATTATTCCTGCTATATCTGATGCGGAAAATGCAGATTTTGAAAAACTACTCAGAAATAACCCAGAGGGAGACTCAAGCCTCTGTGCAAATCTAACACATCGTATTCCCTTGACTGAACTGAATTTGAACACCAAGCCGGCTTTTAATATTTTTACAAAATGCACTTTTAGTGGAAAAGAAGATGGTGACTTAAATAAAGTTAGTTCGAATGGGTCAGAAGATAATGAGTTATATAAAGACACTTCGAATGGCTCAGAAGGTAAACATGAATTACCGCTGGTTATTGCATACGGTGCTAACAGACAACAAGCAATAAGTTATCAAGATAAAAATTATGCGAGCGAAGATGCCGCAAAGATACTTACAGGAACTACAAAACT
>DPLR01000687.1 GCA_003541895.1 Cytophagales bacterium
AAAAAATCAAGTAAAATTGGAAGCTAAAAATGTGGAACTTGAACAGTTCACGTACATTGCTTCTCACGATTTACTGGAACCTCTTCGTACAGTTTCTAATTATATTCAAATTCTGGATGAAGATTATGGGGCGCAGCTTGACGAGCAAGGAAAGAATTATCTTAAGACTATTGATAATGCCTCAAAAAGAATGCAGACCTTGGTGCGTGCTCTTCTGGATTATTCAAGGCTCGGACGAGTAAAGGAAAAAGTTCCAATAGATTGCAGGAAAATAATACAGGATGCAATTTCTGATCTTCAAAATCTCATCGTTGCTACGAAAACCAAAATTGAAATTACTGATGATACGCTCATGATTAATGGCTTTGAAACGGAATTACGTCAGTTATTTCAAAATCTAATTAATAATGCAATCAAGTTTACAAAATCAGACCGCCTACCGCAAATTAAGATTGAATCAAAAAAAATAAATGATCATTGGCATTTTTCGGTATCTGACAATGGAATTGGAATTGAGACGAAAAATTTTAATCGGATATTTAATATTTTTCAACAGCTCAATCCAACGGACAAATATGAAGGTTACGGAATTGGACTTGCAAACTGTAAAAAAATAGTTGAGCTTCATAATGGCACAATATGGGTCACATCCCAATTGGGAATTGGTACTACCTTTCATTTTACAATTCTAAGTATATGAAAAAGCTAAATTGCATTATGCTTATTGACGATAATAAGGATGATAATTTCTTTCATGAAAGAGTGATCAGGAAAAATAATTGTGCTGAAAAAATTATTAGTATGGAATCAGGAAAAGCGGCTCTTGAGTATTTAAGAAGTGAGACTTTTGAGTCACATTCACCACCCGAATTAATTTTTTTGGATATAAATATGCCAGGGATGAGTGGTTGGGAATTCCTTGACGAATACGACAAACTTGATCAAGAGTTAAAATCAAAAGTTATAGTAACGATGTTAACAACTTCTGATAACCCGGATGATGTAGCAAAGGCAGCGGCATTGTGCCCTTCACCTCTAAAGGAGTTTAGAACAAAACCACTAACAAAAGAAATGCTGGAAGAAATTATAGGCAGATACTTTTGAACTATAAGTTGCAAACCGCGCACAGCGTATCCCTTGATGTGAGAGAGTAGTTTAAAATTTAGTTAGTAGTTTCGTAGCCAATGGTTCGTAGAAGCTTATCAATGATGCACCTTCAACTTTGCAATCAATTCTTCTGAAGCTTTGTCGAAGTAAACTCCGTAGGCATTCACCAATTGTCCTTTGATGGGATGATGCTTGGCTGAAATCGCGTACACTACATTTTCGTCACCGGGGTCGGTCATTCCTTCAAAGCGATACACTTCGTCAATTTCAAACTCATCGGGGGTAAGTTGCAGATCTTCTTCGGCACATTTTATATGTGTGTCGCCAAGATTAAAGTTGTAGGTATAACCGCGTTTGTTCAGATCATTTACCGCCTCAGACATTGTCTCGTAATTTTTCATTGTGGATTTCAGTTTTATAAAAAATTCAGGATTTCTTTTAGGTGAACAAGTTGTCTGAAATTTTCGTGCTCAATCTTCGCGTCTATTTTTTCATGAGCCCACGTAGTGTGATACGGAATGTGAATTCCGTGCCCTCCCAGATTCAATACCGGCAGCACATCCGACTTGAGTGAATTTCCGATCATCAGGAATTCCCTGGGTGCAATATCGAGGTGGCGTATTAATTTCCAGTGGCCGTCTTCTTTTTTTTCCGACATGATCTCAATGTGGTGAAAATAATCTTCCAGTTTTGATTTTCCGTGCCTGTCAGGTCTTACGACCTGACACAACCTACTCTAAAAGAACTCTCTGTAATCGGTAATCACAACTCTCGGCTGAATTTCTTTCTCATAAAACATCGCGCTTGAATGTGGCCATTGCTCAGGGCTTGAAGTCAGGTTCCAGTGCTCTTGTAATGGATTGGTGTGAATATACTCCAGCTTAACTTCCAATACTTTCTTGCTTGTCAGATAAACATCGTCAAACCTGTCTTGCCATACTTTGAAAACTTGCTTCATTTCGGGTACTCGTAATTTCTCCAACAACCCGATGTCGCCTGATTTCTCAATTTCATTGCCGATCATCACGGAGGTAAATTTCTTCAGGTCTCGCATCCAGTTGGAAAGCTGGTTGGTCTTCTTAAAGTAGATGATCAAATGAATATGGTTAGGCATGATCACGTAGCCCAGTACCGCAGACTCATATTTTTTGTTTAGAAAATTAATACTGTCGTTGACGATTTGTTTACATGACTCAGCAACTAACAGATGATGCCACTGGTGACATGTGGTGGTGACAAAAAAACACTCTTCATCGAGAAAATGGGTACGTCCGCGAAGTGCCATTCGGTGAAGATAATGGATTTCAGTTCAGAGAGTTGCGTCAGGTCGTAAGACCTGACGGGCACGGAGTTTTTTATTCGACCCTAACCGTAATTCAATCCTGAGTGTGGCGTGACAACACCGACCGAGGGCAGCCGTTTCGGATTATCTAATATCCAGAATCTAGCATCCAGAATCTAGCATCCAGTATCTAGATTCAAAACAAAACGATCATCCCCAGATAGCCGACAACAAGACCGGTTGTTGCGCCAATAAAAGTTTCGCTCGATGTGTGGCTATTTAAAACTAGACGCGAAGAAATCACCACTCCCGTAATCGCAATCACAAAAGCGGTTGGCCAAAGTAAGCTGGGAGAAAATGGAAGCAACGGTAACAGAATGCCAACCCATCCGCCCATGGCTAAACTGTGAACACTCACTTTGAAGAAGAAGGTCAACACAGTAGCAACAACTACTAATGCAGCAATCAAAATCAGAAGCTTGTTGAAGTTTGAATTGAAAGGAAGCCTTGACTCGAACAGATAAGCAACCACAGCGTACATGATCGAGATAAAGACAAACGGAAGTTTTCGCTCTTTCCTTGACTCGAGTTGGAGCGAGCTAATGTTTCCTAAGATTTTAAATAAGTAAATGTTGGCTGCCGGAATGACAAACGTAAAACCAAAAATAAATAGCGTTACTGTAAAAAGATTTCTGAGACCGGGGCCAATCATTAGCATGGAAGGAAAAAAGAGTCCGAGCATCAGCACCAAATAAGTGGCCAGCAACAATGGATGGAAAAAATAGGAAATGATTTTAGCGGCTGTTTTCAATTTTATAAGATTAAATATGTCTCAGTGAATTTCTCTGTGAACTCTGTGTTCTCTGCGGTTATAAATCAAACAACAGAGGTCACTGAGAACACGGAGGTTTCGCAGAGGTAAATAAAAATGGTTCATGATTAAATTCCTTTTCGTAGTCGGGCTACCGGTATATTTAGTTGCTCGCGGTATTTCGCCACGGTGCGCCTGGCAATGTTGTAGCCTTTTTCATTGAGCAATTCTTCCAGCCGGTCGTCAGAGTACGGTTTGCTTTTATCTTCCGTGGCAATAAAATCTTTGATGATCTGCTTCACTTCGCGGCTGCTAGCTTCTTCTCCTGAGTCAGTACTAATTCCTTCCGAGAAAAAATATTTCAAAGGGAAAGTTCCAAAATCGGTCTGCACGGTTTTGCTACTGGCCACACGGCTCACAGTAGAAATATCCATGTTGATCATGCCGGCAATGTCTTTCAAGATCATCGGCTTCAATTTCGTTTCATCACCATCGAGGAAATAATCGTATTGAAATTCTACAATGGCGCGCATCGTTCGCAGCAAGGTTTGCTGGCGTTGTTTAATGGCATCGATGAACCAGCGAGCCGCATCTAATTTTTGTTTAACAAACGAAACGGCTTCTTTCAGCTTCTTGTCTTTTTTGTCGCTTTTGTCGTAGGCCTGAAACATTTCGTTGTAGCTGCGGCTCACGCGAAGCTCAGGCGCATTGCGCGAGTTCAGCGCAATTTCAATTTTGCCGTTGTTGTTGGTCAGAATAAAATCAGGGATGACGTATTGATTTTTAACCATGCCACTCATGGTTTCGCCACCGGGTTTCGGGTTGAGCCGAACGATCAGTTCAATGGCATCTTTGATATAATCTTCGTCATCGAGATCGAGCTTCTTCAGGATTTTCGGGTAATGCTTTTTCGTAAACTCTTCGTAGCATTCGCTGATGATCCGTTTGCCTACGATCACATCTACATCCTGGCCGTCATCCATGCGGTCGAGCTGAAGCAACAAACATTCTTGAAGACTGCGGGCAGCGATGCCGGCTGGATCAAAAGTTTGAATCTTTTTTAAGATGCTTTCTACTTCTTCGGCATTGGTATCGATGCCTTGAGAAAAAGCGAGATCATTCACGATCGAATCAATGTCTCTGCGAATGTATCCATCGCCTTCAATACTGCCGATCAATTGTTTGCCAATGGCTAGTTGCTTATCGTTCAATCCAAGAAAACCGAGTTGGGTCGTTAGCGATTCATGCAGTGATGAGGAAGTAGCGATCGGCATTTCGCGGTCGTCTTCTTCATCGTCTGATGAGTCGATGTGGGTTTTGTAGCTGGCGTAGTCGTCATCGCGCAAATAATCTTTGATGTCGATTTCGTCATCCGGATTGGAGTCCGCTTCGTTCTCGCTCTCATTTTCGTTTTCATTCTCGCTATCGCGCGAGTCATCTTCGGCTTCTTCCGCCTGCGTCTCGGGCTCCTCGTCTCCGCCTTCTTCCAAGGTTGGGTTCAGTTCCAACTCTTCTTTGATTCTCGTCTCCAACTCAGCGGTGGGCACCTGCAAAAGTTTAATGAACTGAATCTGCTGGGGTGACAGTTTTTGCTGAAGGCTTTGACTGAGATTGAGTTTTTGCATGGTAATTCTCGACAAATTTAAACCTTGCTTGGTCAATTGAAAAGAAAATCAATTTCCGATCCAATTATTTCTATGGTATGCCCTGAATAAAGGCATCTGAGAATTTTACATTTTGAATGCGTAATCTGGAATTTCACTTTAGATTTGTGCCTCGAAATTTTTTTATGAAGCGAACGAAGATCAAAGACTTATTATCAACCCAACCTACCGGTCAATCGGTAAAAGTGCAAGGCTGGGTGCGCACCTTTAGAAACAACCAGTTCATTGCCATCAACGATGGCTCTACTATCAATACCATTCAGGCCGTAGCCGAACTGAATAGCTTGGATGAAGCCACGCTGAAGCGCATTACTACGGGGGCTTGTCTTTCTATCGTTGGTGAATTGATTCCATCGCCTGCGAAAGGCCAGGCCGTTGAAGTGAAAGTGAAAGAGTTGGAAATCCTTGGCGATAGCGATGCTGAGAAATTCCCATTGCAACCCAAGAAACATTCGCTTGAATTTCTGCGTGAGATCGCTCACCTGCGCGCGCGTACCAATACGTTTGGTGCCGTGATGCGCGTGCGCCACGCCATGGCTTTTGCTGTGCATAAATTTTTTAACGACCGCGGATTTTTTTACATCCACACTCCGGTGATCACCGGTTCGGATGCCGAAGGAGCAGGGGCAATGTTCAAAGTCACCACGCTGGATATGAACAAACCACCGCGCGATGAAAACGGTAAGATCGACCACAAGCAAGATTTTTTTGGAAGAGAAACGAATCTAACGGTTTCGGGTCAATTGGAAGGAGAAACCTATGCATTGGCCTTGAGCGACATTTATACATTCGGCCCAACTTTCCGTGCAGAGAACTCAAACACCACGCGCCACCTGGCCGAGTTCTGGAT
>DPLR01000070.1 GCA_003541895.1 Cytophagales bacterium
AACTACGTTTAAATTCATCCATTCGCCCTTGCCGTTCGTACCCAGAAATACCAGAAAACAAACACAACTACATAAATTATTCCGGTGAACAAATATTTATGGAAGAAATAAAGTTGATCAGGAAAATAAAAAGTAACTCCGTACAGCAACACTAATCGGATCAAGTTAAGCAGATAGATTCCAACAAATCCGGCAACTGTAAATTTGAAAAATGATTTCATCGGGCCGGTGAATGCAATCAGAAAACTGATATACACAATCATCACATTCAAACTATTACAACCCTCAAAGACATAGATCATGTTCTCGCTATCATTCGCAATGGCAATGTACTCGTTGAAGTTGGAGACATAGCCTTGAACACTGCTGTCAAACCATCGCAGCACAAGAACTACGTGATCGGAAACTACACGTGTTAAAGGATCGGATGTTGGGCTATACTGCTGAACATAAAAACCATAGAGAGAATTCAGCACGACATACGCCCCCACAAAAACGAGAAGGAACCGGATGGCCTTTTTATTCTCTTTGATAAATTTCCAATTGAATTTCATATCGCTCGCGCAGGAACGCCCATAATTTTTTTATTGCCGTCAAACGACTTGTTCACTACCGCCCCTGCTCCTACCAGTGAATAATTTCCAATGGTAATTCCTTGCAGCAAAATGGCGCCCGCACCAATGTACGCACCTACCCCCACCTTCACATTGCCCGATACATTGACGGCTGGCATCAGCGAAGAAAAATTTTCCAATCGACAGTCGTGACCCAGCGTGCAATTCAAATTCACGATCACGAATGATCCAATCGTAACGTCAACGGTAATTCTCGTGCCTGCACAAAGAATGGATCCCTCTCCTATTTGGCAGGTAGCGTTAATCAAAACTGAAGGATGAACTAACGATGGAAACCGAAGATTAGCGTTGGCTAAGTTCGTTCTGATTTTTTCCCGAGCCAAAGGATCAGCAATGGCAATCACAACATTCATTTCGTGTGTAACCTCATTGATATAATTCCATCCACCGAGTACCTGATATAAACCTATTTTCTCTCCCACCTCTTTTCCGTCATCACAAAATCCCACCACATTCCATTGTGGTAGATGGGAATTGATTTGCTCAATCAATAAGGCCGTCTCGCGACCAAAACCTCCGGCACCATAGATGACAATATCCTTCATTTACCCAAAGCTAATCGTAATTTTTAAAATGGAGTTGATCTTCTGAACTGAAGGCTTGAAGGGATCTGAAATTGGATCACCGCTTACTTATAAATTCAAGAATAGAATTGGTGATGTAATCTAAATCAACCGACTGCAGACTGCTGCCGGAAGGCAAACAAAGTCCTTTATCAAAAAAGGATTCGGACACCCCATTGACGTAGGCGGGAGCATTTTTAAAGACCGGCTGCAAATGCATCGGCTTCCACAAGGGGCGGGTTTCAATATTTTTCGCTTCCAATGCCACACGCAATTCTTCCGGGGAGAACGATGAATTTTCAATCAACACTGTAGTCAACCAACGGTTCGAAACACTTTCTTCCAGTTCAGGTTGAAACGAAAAGTGATGGCGGGGCAAGTGATCCTTATAAAAATCAAAGATGGCTCTGCGCTGTTGTATGCGTTCGTTAAGGACGAGCATTTGACCGAGACCAATGCTGGCCGAAATATTACTCAACTGATAATTGTAGCCCAGCTCTTCGTGCTGATAATAGGGTACGGGGCTTCGCGATTGACTGGAGAGAAAGCGAGCTTTGTCGATCCACTTTTTTGTTTGCGATACCAGCGCCCCTCCGCCCGAAGTAGTAATGATTTTATTTCCGTTGAAGGAGAAAATCCCGATATCACCCAGAGTTCCTGCTAGCTTGTTGTAGTATTTTGAACCTAATGCTTCGGCCGCATCTTCAATCACAGGGATTTCGTAGCGTCTGGCAATTTCCATCATCGGGTTAAGCTGCGCAGGCATACCAAAGAGATCCACCACAATAATCGCTTTCGGTTTACTGCCATGCCGCAGGCGATCGGTAATGGCTTCTTCTAACAACACCGGATCCATGTTCCAGCTTTTCCTTTCGGAGTCAACAAAAACCGGAGTGGCCGATTGATACAAGATGGGGTAACACGAACCTGAAAACGTAAAGGTGGAACAAATCACTTCATCTCCCCTGCTCACGCCCAGCACATGCAAAGCCAAATGGATCGCAGCCGTACCAGAACTGACCACTAACGCATTTTCAATTTTATTATACTTCGCAATTTCGCTTTCAAAATGCCCGATAGCAGGGCCCGCGGGTGCAACCCAATTGGAATCCAGAGCTTCATTAATGAATTCCTTTTCTTTCCCGGTTAAATGCGGAGGCGATAAATAGATTCTTTTATTCATTTATTTTCCAAAACATATCGATCCTTGCCATTCGCTACCGTAATCCGTCTGACCGTTTTAATCGGTCTGACGGATGATCTCATTCTCCAAGGAAAGGATTCATTGGTTCAGTTGTCCCTTCAAATTTCTTTTCCTTTAGTGAGTTGTCCTTTGCAAAAGTGAATAATAATGCAATCGTTCTAAAAAAAATTTTCATGTCTAACGCAAAAGAAACATGTTGCACATAGTATTCATCTAATTCAAATTTCTTATCCCACGAAATA
>DPLR01000391.1 GCA_003541895.1 Cytophagales bacterium
CCGAGGTGGTGAAGAAAATCTGGGACTACATCAAGAAGAACAAACTTCAAGACCAGAAGAATAAGCGCATGATCAATGCCGATGCAAAATTGAAGCCTCTATTCGGCAAAGGTCAAGTGTCTATGTTTGATCTTGCAAAAATTGTAAGCAACCACGTAAAGTAATTGCTTTCAATTTTTAAGAAAGACCTAAGCCAACGCTTAGGTTTTTTTTTGCCCTCACTTTAAATCCATTTGTTAAAACTGTCTCGTATCTTGGTGGACAGAAAAAATTCCATTATGAAATTAACGACTCTTTTCGCCTTCATCTTACTAGCTACAATTGCTTTTGGTCAAAAGCCGTTTGTGCCTTCTGATGTTTACAAAATAAAATCTGTTTCAGACCCGCAGCCCTCGCCCGAAGGTAAATGGGTAGCGTACGTTTTGTCAACACCTGATTCAGCTAAAGATAAACACGACACTGACATCTGGATGGTGAGTTGGGATGGAAAAGAAAATGTGAAGCTAACAGCAAGCCCTGAAAGTGAAAATCACCCGCGTTGGTCGCCTGATGGAAAATACCTTACGTTTCTCTCCTCTCGCTATGAAACTAAATCATCACAGATTTGGCGAATGGATAGACGTGGAGGTGAAGCAGAAAAGCTTACTGAATTAAAATACAGTATCAGCGATTTTGTGTGGAGTCCTGATTCGAAAAAAATTCTACTCGTAATTCACGATCAAGAATCGAGCGATGAAGTTGAGAAAAAGAAAAGCGCCAAGCCAATTGTGATAGATCGTTATCATTTTAAATCGGATGAGGAGGGGTACCTAGAGCGCAAGAATGATCATTTGTATTTGTTCGATGTCGAGACTAAAAAATTGGATACACTTACCAAAGGAGATTATAATGAAAGTGAACCAGTATGGTCGCCTGATTCAAAGAAAATAGTTTTTGTTAGCAATCGCACGGCCGATCCTGACCGCAATAGTAATTCCGATTTGTTGATGATGGAAGCAAAGAAAGGAGCTGCGATTATTCAACTCACGAAATGGACTGGCGCAGATTCAAATCCAGCTTGGAGTCCTGATGGAAAATGGATTGCATATCTGAAATCGCAGATGCCCGCCTTCAGCATCTATGATCAACCACAACTGGCACTCATTCCCGCAGAAGGTGGTGAGCCAAAAATTTTGAACCCAAAATTAGACCGTGATGTTTCACAGCCCCGTTGGTCAGTGGATGGCCAGTCGGTTTTAACTGTAGTAGACAACGACCGCAGAAGTCATGTTACTTCATTTGATTTGAATGGTAACATGAAACAAATCACTTCGGGCGATCGCGTCTTTAGCTCTTTGCATCGAGTCGGAACAAATTTGGTAGCTCTGTCGAGCGATCCGCAATCACCCAATGAAATTTTTGTGATTGAAAATGGAAGCCCAAGAAAGCTCACGCATGTGAATGAAGATTTCATCAAGACCAAAGCATTGGCATCAGTTGAAGGATTCTATTCCAAAAGTAAAGACGGCACTGATGTTGGTTCAATTTTATTCAGGCCTTACGGAAAATCAAAGTCAGAAAAATTGCCGCTGATTTTGTGGATCCATGGCGGACCAACGGCACAAGATGATTTTAGTTTTGATCTGATCTCTCAAATTTTTGCTTCGCGCGGATATGGAGTAGTGAGCGTAAACTACCGGGGCAGTTCAGGCCGTGGTATTGAATATAGCAAAGCAATCAACAACGATTGGGGAAACAAAGAAGTAATCGATCTGCTTGGAGCAGTTGATCATTTAATTAAGACCGGAGTTGCAGATCCTGATCAACTTGCTATTGGTGGTTGGAGTTATGGAGGCATTCTTACGGATTATGTTACGGCAAGTGATTCAAGATTTAAAGTGGCAACGAGTGGTGCCGGAAGTGCATTGCAAATTTCCATGTATGGTTCTGATCAATACACATTGCAATATGAAACGGAAATTGGAGTGCCATGGAAAAACATGGATCAATGGATGAAGTTGTCGTATCCTTTTTTGAATGTTGAAAAAATAAAAACGCCTACGCTTTACATGGTAGGCGAAAAAGATTTTAACGTACCTGCTGCAGGTGGCGAGCAAATGTACCAAGCATTGAAATCGTTGGGTGTGCCAACTGAATTTGTGATTTATCCGAATCAACATCATGGCATTGCGGTGCCAAGTTATCAGAAAGACCGTTATACTCGTTATCTCGATTGGTTTGGAAAATATTTGAGTTTGCCCAAGAAAGAGAAGTTGCCAGAAAAAAAATAGTACTATAAGGAATAAACATATCTCTCTTCATGTCTAATGAATAAAAAATTACACATGAAAGGTAAAAACAGTTGGAAGTGGTTGGTTGGCCTGGGATTGGCAATCACAATTTGTACAAGTTCATTTGCGCAAGATCATGGTGATCATCGAGGGAAACCTCATCGGGGAGGGAGAGATCGATCACATTATTCTCGTTCTGAGAAAAGAGATTTCACAGCAAGGGTTTATCATATTACCAATGCAGACAGCGCACAGAAAGTAAAAATGAAACCTGTGCTCGATAAGACGAACAAGAGAATGGAATCCTTGCGCACAAATTATCAAAAGCAGGAAAAGCGTGTGCTCGATTCTTTAAATCTTCAATTGAAGCCTTACCTCAAAGAAGATCAACTTAAAAAGTTGCAAGAGTGGAAAGATAAACGCGATGATCGATCAAAATAAGATCGGGGGTAAAAGCGAAAGTCACAGCAGAACGCTGTGACTTTGCACCAAACAAACCCAACAAAAAAATTATTTTCCTTTTTTCGCAGTTGGTTTAAGTTCGTTGATGGCAACCTTAGGCACCAGCACTTTATTAGCCTTCTCAACGATTATTTCTTTCGGCAACTTGAAGGAAGCTGAGAGTTTTACATTTTCTGAAGTTCCGATTTTCACAGTATAAGTCCCGGCATCTGCAATCCATGACGTTAACTTCGTTTGATAGGAAGCCAAGTCTTTTGCTGTGATCGTAAACTTGAAAGTCTGCGACTCGCCAGGTTTCAATAAATTGGTTTTTGCGAATCCTTTCAATTCGGCAACTGGCTTATCAAGTTTATTGGTAGGTGCAGAAACATAAAGTTGTACCACTTCTTTGCCCGCTACCTTTCCAGTGTTGGTTACAGTAACCGATGCTGTGAAGTTATCATCGAAAGTTGCTGCGCTTAATTTTAAATCGCTGTAGGAGAAATCTGTGTACGAAAGCCCATAGCCAAATTCATAAGCTGGTTTCACGTTGAAGGTGTTGTAGTAACGGTAACCCACATAAACACCTTCTTCGTAAGTAATCTCAGCTTCAGGCATCTTTTGACCAAACCCACCCATTACCATTCGATCGCGGAATTCTTTTCCCGGGAAATTTTTTGCGGATGGATCATCGTTGTAATTCGCAGGGAATGTTGAAGCTAGTTTTCCCGATGGATTTACTTTACCGCTAAGCACATCCGCAATGGCATTGCCACCTTCTTGTCCGGGTTGCCACGCTACCAGAATGGCATCAGCATCATCTCTCCATTGAAGAAAATCAATCGCACCCGGAATATTCAAAACCACAATCACCTTTTTATTTTTTGAATGAAAGGCAGCGGCTACTCTTTTGATCATCGATTTTTCAATCTCCGTGAGATAATAATTCCCTTCTAACTTTCGATCGGCCCCTTCAC
>DPLR01000175.1 GCA_003541895.1 Cytophagales bacterium
GAATGATCAAACTGGCCAGATCGCCTTCGCTTCTTTTCAGCATACCGCTGAGGATGGGATCGGTAAACCAACCGAGCGTACTCCAGCCGCCCGGATTTCTCACACTCACGTCATAATTTTCGTCTATCAATTTTTTTCGCTCGGCTAACGCTTTCTCTTTGTTAAAGAAACCTTTGTAAGGAAGGTCGCCCACAATAGGGAAATGCCAGAGCTTGGGTTTCAATTCAAATGGACCACAAGCTTGCACCACCCACATCAGTTCCTGATCGTGTTGATTATAAAGTGTTTTGTAATTATCTGTATCTTTTAATCCGAGAGAATCGATGGCGTATTTTCTAATTTCACTAATCAAACGAAGTTTGTATTTCATCGAATCGGGAAACGTGGGGTCGTTCAAAAAATATTCTACGGGCTTCGCTCCCCAAATTATTTTTAGTTGGCCATAGCCCATGCGCAGTCCGTAGTTGATCAGCGACCATTGCCAAATGATCAAGGCGGTAATAATAAAGACAAGTACCAAAATTATTTTTCTGAACATTATTTTTTGGTTGAGGGTAAAAATAGTCTTTTTCCTAAATTCGAATCATGATTTCAAACCCGTTAAAGGCAACTTATTTTTTAGTGCTACTAACATCAGTCTGTTATGCACAACGTTTTTCAACACAGGAAAGTACAGCTTGGAAAAAACAGGCCGCTGATGTAAGCATCATTCGTGATAATTATGGCGTGCCTCACATCTATGGTAAAACAGATGCCGATGCGGTGTTTGGTATGCTGTACGCACAATGCGAAGATGATTTTGAACGCGTAGAAAGAAACTACATCAACGCCAGCGCACGGATGGCCGAAGTGGAAGGCGAAAGTTTTATTTATCAGGACTTGCGCATGCGTTTGTTTTTAGATTCTACAAAGGCCATCGCGTTTTACAATCAATCTCCTGCGGGCTTGCGCAAACTTTGCATTGCCTTTGCTGATGGCGTCAATTACTTTTTATACACACATCCGCAGGTAAAACCTCGTTTACTAAAACGATTCCAACCTTGGATGCCTTTTTTGTTCAGTGAAGGAAGTATTGGCAGCAATATAGAATCGATTAATGTAAATGAGTTGAAAGAATTTTATGGCAAGTCACCTGGCAACATTCTGGAAGAGAAAAGCGATGATGGTAAAATGGAGCCAGGTGGGAGCAACGGTATTGCTATTGCTCCGTCAATTACTTCTTCCGGAAATGGGATGTTGCTCATCAACCCGCATACTTCGTTTTATTTCAGAACGGAGCAGCATGTAGTTAGCGAGGAAGGTTTGAATGTGTATGGCGCCTCTACTTGGGGACAATTTTTTATCTATCAGGGATTTAATGAACACTGTGGTTGGATGCATTCTTCAAGCGAAGCTGATGTGATGGATGAATACATGGAAAAGATAATCAACCGCAACAATGAGTTGATTTATAAATATGGCAATGAAGAAAGAAAGGTTAACGGCAAGAGGATATCGATTTCTTACAAGGACGGAAATAAATTAAAGCAAAAGGAGTTCACTGCTTTTTTTACACATCACGGACCGATCATCGCTCAGCGAAATGGGAAATGGATTTCAATAAAATTGATGAACGATCCGGTCAATGCATTGATTCAATCGTTTACCAGAACAAAAGCAAATTCACTCGATGATTTTAAAAAAGTGATGGAGCTGAAAACAAATTCATCAAACAATACAACCTATGCCGATGATCAAGGCAACATTGCTTATTGGCACGGAAATTTTATGCCCATGCGCGATGTAAAATTTGATTGGAGCAAACCGGTGGATGGAAGCAATCCCGAGACAGAGTGGAAAGGACTTCACAAGACAAGCGAGATGATCGTAGTCGTCAATCCGAAGAACGGATGGCTTCAGAATTGTAACGCAACTCCTTTTACCGTAGCAGGAGAAAACAGTCCGAAGAAAAATGATTTTCCCTCGTACATGGCGCCAGATCCTGAAAATGCTCGCGGCCTTCATGCCGTTCGCGTGTTAAAAGATCAAAAAGATTTTACGCTAGAAAAATTGATTGCCGTATCGCGCGATCCTTATTTACCCGGCTTTGAAAAATTGATTTCTGCTTTTCAGAAAGTAGATTCAACTGAGTTTCGCGCGAGGCCTTTTGAATATCTTTTGCCTTTCCGTTTGATTACGAAATGGGATTTGCGCTGGTCTGCTCAGTCCGTGTCTACCACGCTTGCCATTGCTTGGGCAAATCGCCTGCGTGCCAAAGCAAGCGAGCGAATGCCGGCCGGCTTATCGCAGTTAGAAGAAATTCAATTCATGGCCGACCAAACTTCCGAGCAAGAAAAAGTGGATGCATTTAAAGAGACACTTACCGAATTGATTCATGAGTTTGGCACGTGGCGTATGCCGTGGGGCGAAGTGAATCGTTACCAAAGAATAACCGGAAATATTGAGCCAATTTTCGATGATAAGAAACCTAGCATCGCTGTTCCATTCACTTCTTCTTATTGGGGATCACTGGCTGCTTATGGAAGCAGAAAATATCCGAACACAAAGAAATTGTATGGCACACGCGGCAATAGTTTCATTGCGGTTGTTGAGTTTGGCAAAAGACTAAAAGCAAAATCAATTACTACGGGCGGAGCCTCGGGCAACCCCGATTCGCCCCACTTCACCGACCAAGCGCAAATGTATTGCGATGGCGAATTCAAAGATGTTCTTTTTTATAAAGAGGACTTGATGAAAAATGTAGAGAGGAGCTACCGGCCTGGAGAGTGATTGATTTTGGTGAATTTCACATACGAGTAAAAAATAGGCACTAAGCTGATTGTGAGAATAATTGGCAAAAATCCAAACCAAATAAAGTTCTCGTTTGCAGTGAGTAATGAAACTACAATAATCAGTAGACCACCAACCATCCAAAGACGGCCAGCTAAACGATGAGTTTCCTTCCAAACTTCCTCATTTTCTAACGTCCACGGTGTTCGTATGCCAATGAAATAATTGTGCTTCAGTGTTTGAAAATAATTTCCAAGTAAGGCAAAGAAGGCACCGATCAAAATGAAAATAAAATTTGGAATGTTTAACTGCTTTCCTGTAGCCGCATACATAATATAAACTACGATTACTGTAAAGAATACCCCGAGGATCATCCGAATAGAATAATATGTGTTACCCATTTGCTCCAATTTTTTCTTTGGGTCTATGCGGGGTAATACCAACATTAGTATATAATTGCCAAGCCCCATCAGCGCAGGAAACCAAAGAAGAAAAGATCGATCAGACCAATCGTTTGGTCGCCCACTGATGTCGAAATGTGTTGGTACGCGATTGGGTAACCCACTCCAGATAGTTAACAAATAAATGTAAGGAACTACAACTAAAATCAGGAGTAGTGATTCTTTTGCAAACTTGCTCATGGCTATTTTTTTAAGGTAAGTAGATAATCGATTAAATCTTCTACGACAGTTGTATTGATAGAGTAAAGAATAAATTGCCCTTGTTTTACAGTAGTGACAAGATTGGCTTGTTTGAGTTTGTCAAGGAGATGTGAGATGCTTGGAGCCGTCATTTCAAATTTGGCGGCAATTTCTCCTGCCGTGAGGTCACGTTTACGCAATAGTTTTAGAATCTCCCTGCGCGTGGGGTCTTTCAATGCTTTAAAAATGCTTTGCATAAATAGTTAGACAAATATCTAAATATATTTTTTAACCTTAAAATCTAGTTAAAACTCAAGCCCATGAGCCTAAAGAACCGACTATCCAAAATTTATTTTCAAAAATCATAACCTTTTTGGTCGGAATTCAGTTACTTTACTTTGAAATTAAAAGTACTTTTCAAATGAACGATCCCGAAAAAGATATTGAAGCCATTCGCTCTTTGATGGAGCGATCCGTAAAGTTTCTATCGCTGAGCGGCCTTTCTGGAATATTGTCAGGCGTCTACGCATCGGTAGGCGCAGCCATAGCCTATTATCTACTCTATTATCCACGTTCTGTATTTCAATATAGAATTGAGTCAATACAAGATCAATCCGTTTTAACCGAGTTGTTGATAGTAGCGATGATCGTTTTAGCAGCCTCTTTGGTTACAGGTTATCAACTAAGCAAAAGAAAAGCGCAGAAAGTGAATATGTCCATTTGGAACCCCACCAGCCGCAGGTTGATGCTTAACTTGGCAACTCCACTTTTTACGGGGGGCATTTTTATTTTGATTCTTTTATACAACGGCCAATTTGGAATAGCCGCGCCTGCGTGCCTGATTTTTTATGGGTTGGCGTTGCTTAACGCGAGCGACAACCTCTTCGATGAAATTCGTTATCTGGCATATTCCGAGATTGTTGTTGGTCTGCTTGGTGCCGCTTTTCCTGGTTATGGATTGTTACTTTGGTTTACAGGATTCGGGTTATTGCACATAGTCTATGGGGCAATGATGTATAAGAAATACGATGCATGAAAAACCCGTTTGAAAAATTAGACAAGGTTTTAGAGCATCGGATGCGTCTGCAGATTTTATCTGTGCTCGTGGCTAACGAAGCTTACGATTTTAATTCATTGAAAGAATTACTGGATGTCACGGATGGGAATCTGGCTACCCACATCAAAGCCTTAGAGCGCGAAAAATATATTGCAACAAACAAATCGTTCATTGATCGAAAACCGAATACACGCTACAAGGTTACCGAAAAGGGGAGAAGTGCTTTTCGGAAGCATTTGGACGCACTCGAGGAAGTAGTAAAGCAGCAGCGAAAATAATTTTTTTGATTATTCACTTTTAAAAAAAAAGTACTTTTTAAATAAATAACAAAATAAAATATGAAAACTAAAAAGGCACTCACTTGGCTCATGGTAAGTTGGCTGGTTGTGGCTTGCTCTTCTGATGATGAGATTGTGGGTGGGGTGAATCAACCGATTTACCACGATGATTTTTAATACGTAGTCAAGGATTTTAAAGTCGAAAAACAAATAGGAACAGGTGAAGTTGCGCTCGCGGGC
>DPLR01000337.1 GCA_003541895.1 Cytophagales bacterium
CAATGATACGGCCTTCCACATCTGGACGGTAGCCTCCGCCCGAAAATTTATTCACCACAAAAAGTGCCGACTTGCTCATTGCCTTTACTACTTGATCTTACCAAAGAATTAGACTTACTTGTATTCTGAAATTCAAACCTAACCTTATTTCCACCGTAGAGCAAACAAGATTTTGAATGTCAGAATTCACGCCACGCAAAATAAAATTTAAAGCTTGGGACCAAGAGCACAAACTTTTGATGCGGTTAAACAGCATTGAATGTAGTAAAGGTGAACTCATCAAGAAAAATCATATCCTTCTTCAGTTTACGGGTTTGCTTGACAAAGAAGGCGAAGAGATTTACGATATGGATGTGCTTTTTATCTCACTTGATAAATACATCGTTTTCTGGAATGAAAATAAGAATGGTTGGTTCTTTTCCCCGCTCGATAAACGCGATAACCAATCGCCCTTTCTCCAGAAAGAAGCCGAACGAATGAAACGTTTTGGGAATTTCTTTGAGCTCTCGAAAGATGCCCTTGAATTTAAGAAAACTATTTTTTGATTTTAGAACCGATGTAATTCACGGCTTCACCGATGGTCTGCATTTTCTCAGCATCGTCATCCGGAATTTTTATATCGAATGTTTGTTCAAACTCCATCACCAGTTCGGCATAATCAAGCGAATCAATTCCCAAGTCTCTTACAAAACTTGCATCGGGTGTGATTTGTGATTCTGGGATGCCAAGCTTCTCTGTGAGAATTGCGCTGACCTTGTGTTGAACGTCTTGCATGGAAAAACAAATTTTTCAAAACTAATTCTTTTTGAGTTTATCGCCAAGCCTTAGAAACGAAGAACAAACTCAGTTCCCTCGCCAAGCTTGGATTTTACTGAGATCTGGCCTCCGTGTTGACGCATAATCTGCCTCGACAAGCTCAACCCGATGCCCGAACCCGTTTTCTTAGTGGTGAAAAAAGGAATGAATATTTTTTCCAAGGCATCGGGATCTATGCCTGCACCATTGTCCTTTACCGAAATAATAACATGACCTTCGCTTTGGTGTGCCGAGAGCCAAATTTTTTTATTCGCTTGCTCATCAAATGCCTGAATTGCGTTTTTCAAAAGATTGATGAGCACTTGCTCAATCATTGTTTTATCCGCCTGCACCTTCAGCTCAATGGTTTGAGTATTTACTTCTACAGAAATCTCATGGTCGGCCAATTCCTTTTTGTGAAGCATGGCAATTTCATCGAGCAAATCTTTGATTACTACTTCGCTCAGTTTAGGTTTAGGGACGTGTGTTAGATTTTTAAATTCTTTTACAAAACGGATTAACCCAGCGCTTCGTTTACTAATGGTCTGCAGCGAAAGGTGCATGTCTTCAGCTTCTTCTTTCTCCAATTGCAAATTAGAATTTTTGATTTTCACTTCGAGCTCTCCCTCCACCACCGTGGCCAAAGAAGAAATCGGAGTAACCGAATTCATGATTTCATGCGTTAGAACACGCACCAAATCCTGCCAAGCTTTCATTTCTTTTTCTTCCAACTCACTTTGGATGTTGCTCATGGAAATGAGTTTCATTGGTTTTCCGCGCAGAGTTAGCTCAATGGCATAAAGTGAAAGTTGTACAGCCTCATCTCCGGCTTTCAACTGAAGCAATTCGCGTCCTCCCGTTTTTAATTTTTTGAACGAATCCACCAATGAAGAATCGACTTCATTCAAATCATCAAGTTTATCTGCACGTTCTACTTTAAATAATTTTTTTGCTGCCGTATTGATCATTTGAATGTTTCCATCATCATCAAAAGTGAGGATACCTATGCCGATGTGAAGAACAATATTTTTAAAAAATTGATACTCGGAATCCTTTTCTCCTCGAGAATTTTTTATTCGGTTGAGCGATTCATTCAAATAACTACAAAATTGCTTTGCGGAGACATCGTTGCTGTACGCGCGGAAACTTTGGGTAACCTCATCAAATTTAATTCTCTCAGGATCCCATTCAGCCACTAGAGGCTTATCGATGATTTGAAGAAATTGAATTGCTTGAAATCCAATGGCGATTAACAGCACTACTACCGCTATGAAGCTGAATTTATTTCCTACAATAAATCCGAACGCAAAAAGCGTGGCCGACAAAATTGCCAGCCTTGTAAACATAGGCGATCGCCAATTAAAGTCGATATTTTTCCATCCTGCGGTAGAGCGATGCCCTCGTCAGGCCGAGCTCTTCTGCCGCTTTAGAAATATTTCCGTTATGCAATTGTATCGCTTTGGTCACTGCAGATTTTTCAACTTCATCTAGATTCAATGAGTCGTTTACAACTTCGTTTCCTTTGCGACTGAAAAGAAAATCCGTGGCTTGCAAGGTATTGGAATCGGCCATAATCACCGCGCGTTCAATAGCATGTTGCAACTCGCGCACATTTCCCGGCCAAGGGTAGTCGAGGAGGAGGCGCAGCGCTTCTTCCGAGACCCGGCGAAAGTCCTTGTGAAACTCGGCGCTGTATTTCTCCATGTAGTGCTGCAGCAGCAGAGGGATGTCGTCGCGCCGCTGGCGCA
>DPLR01000431.1 GCA_003541895.1 Cytophagales bacterium
TTCCATCACATCGTAAAAACTAAAAAACGAAGCGGTGTCTTTGCTCTCAGACGGAATAAGTTTGGCATACGTTGAACGTGACATCGATTGAATGCCGCCCATCACAAAGCCAAGCAAAGCGGCCAATGTGTAAAATGAAATCTTGTCTTGCAACCAATAGCCCATCACGCAAATCAATATCCAGATGACGAGTGCAACGCTGATGGCGAAGCGATTGCCTTTTCGCTTTGAAATCCATGCAAAAAGAAATGCTCCAGCAATCGCCAACAGTTGAAGAATAAGAACTACTAAAATCATTTCGTTGGCTTTCATGTGTATCACTTTATCGCCAAACAAAGGAGCGAGCAACATTACGGTTTGCACACCCATGCTGAAGATAAAAAAGGCGAGCAAGAAAATTTTTATTACTGCTTGTTGTCTTACCCAGTGAAATACTTTTTTGAGTTCGGCTATTCCTTTCCCAAAAACATGGCCGCTCACTTTTTTTCCAGTGGGTCTGTCATGTAAATAATAAAAAGCAATCTGCGAAAAGCTGAGCCACCAAATCCCTACCAAGATAAATCCAAAGCGTGTTGCTGCCGTGGCGTTATCGAAACCAAACCACTGGTACTGCAAAATCATGATCAAGTTGACGATGAGTAAAATAACGCTGCCCGTATACCCCATGGCAAATCCGCGTGCACTGACTTTATCCATCATGTCGGGAGTTGCAACTTCCGGTAGAAAGCCATTGTAAAAAACCAGCGATCCTGCATAACCAACACTGGCTAGCACTGCACAAATAATTCCGTAACCAATATTTTCGCCTGTAAAAAAGTAAAGACCAATGCACGCTGATGAACCCAAATAAGTGAAAGCCTGCATGAACCTTTTCTTTATACCGACATAATCGGCCACGCCTGATAATGTAGGTGAGAGTAGCACAATCACAAGAAATGAAAATGAGATGGCATACGAATAGAGCACTGAGTTCTTGATGTCAATCCCTAAAAAGTTGACGGTGTCTCCGTGAAACGCCTCTTGTGTGGTGGCCAAGTAATACACTGGAAAAATGGCTGTAGTTACAATTAAGTTGTATACAGAGTTCGACCAATCGTACGAAGCCCAGACATTAATCAGGCGTCTGCTATTTTTTGCTAACATGGTTTTTGGTTAAGGGGTGTGAAAAGATAATACTGTTTTGTAAACGCATATCATTACCTAAATCATTTTTTTGAATTATTATTTATTCAAAAGTAGCTGGAGCAACCACTTTCTCCTTTGACAAATATCAAAAAGCAACGCGAGGATGTTGCCGATTCAATACAACAGTTTATGCTTTACTCCTGATACGACTCAGCGTCTCTTGTGTTATGCCGAGATAAGAAGCAATGTAACCCAGTGGAACCCGCTGTAAAATGTGAGGTGATTTCTCGATCAGATTTTCATAGCGATCTTTTGCCTCTTTAAAATGATTGGCCAAAAATCGTTCTTCCAACATTACATAATAGCGTTCAAGCATGATTCTTCCCATGCGTTCAATGTCACCATGTTTCTGATAAAGAGTTTGAAGCTTGGTGTAGTCAATAGAATACAGTACACTATCTTCAATAAGCTGAATAAATTCTATGCTTGGCTTTCGGCTGATGAAACTGAAGAACGATGTGACAAAATTATTTTCAAACGCAAGCCAGTAGGTAATCTCTTTGCCATCCAAATTATAATAGCCGCGCAAACAGCCGTGCTCCAAAAAATAAACGTGGTCGCACGTTTTTCCTTCCGTAATAAGAAATGAGCCTTTAGTCAATTCAATTTTTCGAAGGGCCGATTCCATATCGCGCATGGCGCTGCTACCCAGGCTGCTATACTTATTAATGTGTTCGAACAGTTTGTTCATAAAATTTGTAATTTTCAATATAAAAATTCCTTCAATGAATTATAAATTTCTTACCGTCCTTTCTGCAATAATTTTATTGAACTGTACGGCAGATAAAAAAAACACTATAGATTCAACTTATTACACCGAAAAGTTTCGGCCGCAATTTCATTTTACTCCAGAGCACAACTGGATGAACGACCCGAATGGAATGGTCTATTATGAGGGTGAGTATCATTTGTTCTACCAACATTATCCCGATGGAAATGTGTGGGGACCGATGCACTGGGGCCACGCGGTGAGTAAAGATTTAATCCATTGGCAGCATCTGCCGATCGCACTTTTCCCCGATAGCCTCGGAATGATTTTTTCGGGCAGCGCTGTTGTTGATACTGAAAATACTTCGGGCTTAGGTTCAAAAGAGAACCCGGCTATGGTAGCCATCTTTACTCAGCATTTAATGAAAGATGAAAAAGCGGGTCGGCATGATTTCCAAAACCAGAGCATCGCGTTTAGCCTTGACAAAGGAAGAACGTGGAAGAAATATGAAAATAATCCGGTGCTGAAAAATCCGGGCAAACATGATTTCAGAGATCCAAAAGTTTTTTGGCATGAAAGCTCAAAACAGTGGATTATGATTTTGGCTGTACAAGATCATGTTGAGTTGTATGGTTCGCCCAATCTCAAGTCGTGGAAGTTGCTTTCTGAATTTGGATACAAGTTCGGTTACCACGGTGGTGTTTGGGAGTGCCCTGATTTATTTGAATTGCCGATAGCAAACACAGACAATAAAAAATGGGTAATGTTGGTGAGCATTAATCCGGGCGCAGTAAATGGTGGCTCTGGCACACAATATTTTATTGGTGACTTTGATGGAAAAAAATTTACTCCTGATTCGAAAGAAAGCCAATGGATTGATTATGGAAAAGACAACTATGCAGGCGTAACATGGAATAATGTTCCTGCCAGCGATGGGCGCAGATTATTTTTAGGCTGGATGAGCAATTGGCAATACGCCACCGTGGTGCCGACAACCATTTGGAGGAGTGCGATGACATTGCCCAGAACTCTGGAATTGATCGAGACCGATTCAGGCCAACGCATTGCTTCGTCTCCTGTGAAAGAAACTACCGCCTTGCGAAAAGACACTGCCAGTTATACTGCTCTATTATCAGCTGGTGAGCAGCAGAGTCGTGAAATAATTTTGGACAGCAAAGAATTTGAAATTGATTTGCCGATCGATTTAGAAAAAGGCAATGAATCTTTTTCAATAGAATTGATGAATGATAATGCTGAGCAATTGATCATCGGGTTTGATGGAGATGCCAACCAATTTTATATTGATCGCACGAAAGCAGGTGGTCAGGAATTCTCAAAAGATTTTGGAGGCAAGCATTTGGGTAAACGATCGTTCAGCAATAAAAACATCAGACTAAAATTATTCATCGATGATTCTTCCGTAGAATTATTTACTGATTCAGGATCGCTTGTGATGTCTGAATTATTTTTCCCGGAGCAACCTTTTACAAAATTGAAATTGCGCTCATCGAAAGGAGTAACCGCAAACCAAATGACATTGTATTCGTTGAAATCAATTTGGCGAAATTAAATAAGCGCAAACAAATCCAATTCGTAACTTTACTCATCGCACTAACTTTAAAACAACTATGTCTATCCTTGAAAATTTTAACGCGGCTGTTGCTCAATCAAAAGATTTACCGGCACGCCCAAGTAATGAAGATTTACTTCAACTCTATGCACTTTTCAAACAAGCTACGGAAGGCGATGTAGTTGGCGAACGGCCCGGTGGTTTTGATTTCAAGGCCATCGCTAAGTTTGATGCGTGGGCGGAGAAAAAAGGAATCGGCAAAGAAGAAGCCATGCAGTCGTATGTAAACTTAGTCGAACGACTGAAAAAAGAGCTAGCCTGAGTGAACTTGTTTTTCCAACCCAACATCCCTCAAGGAATATTTTATCTTGATCGTGAAGAATCGCATCATGCCGTTCGGGTGTTGCGCATGGATCAAGGCACGCCCATTGATTTAACTGATGGGCACGGTTCTTTTTATAAAGCGATCATCACCAATGCCAATGCGAAGCAATGCGAGTTTAAAATTGAAGAAACCACTCGCATTGAGAAAAAGAATTTCTCCATTCACATTGCTGTTGCTCCAACCAAAAATGCCGACCGCATCGAATGGTTTGTCGAGAAAGCAACCGAGATCGGAATAGATGAAATTAGTTTTATGCTATGCCAAAATTCGGAGCGCAAAGTGATCAACCTTGAGCGCATAGAAAAAATTGCCGTGAGTGCTATGAAGCAATCGCAGCAAGCGTGGCTTCCAAAAATAAATGGAATGATTCCATACAAAAATATTCTTGCCAATTCTGCCGATCAAAAATTTATTGCGTTCGTTGATTCAGCCAATCAAAAACTACTAAAATCGGCTGCCATTCCTCAAAAAAAATATTTGGTTCTCATCGGCCCCGAAGGAGATTTTTCAAAAGAAGAATTGGAACAGGCTTTACAAAATGATTTTGTGAAAGTAAGCTTGGGACAAAACCGATTGAGAACGGAAACTGCGGCACTCATGGCCTGCGTTCAATTGAATTGGTGAATTCTATCTGAAAGAAAACCGTAACAGAATTCAGTGATTTCTATTTTATTTTTATACAACGGCCATTGGTGTAGGTTGTAAAGTTTTCTCCATCTCTAGATATCTCAAATTTTACGTTGATGCTTTTGTCTTTCAACAATCGATAGGTCAATTTAAAAACAGGGGAAGAATTTTGCTTGTCACTTTGCATAACAACGGTGGAGTCTGCGTGTAGAACTTTATAATTAATAACATGACCTTCGTTGTCAAAATAGATTGCCACCGAAGAACCTGAAGCATCTGGATACACAATCATCAAATCATCATGAATAATTTTCGGTTTGTCCTTTGTGGCGGGATACTCCGAATGATTTTTACGCAAAATTATTTTCTTATCAAGTTCAGGCAAAAATGTAAATGACCCTTTTCCCTTGCCCGGTTCACCATCACCCTCGCCTTTCCACTCGCCAACCAGCCATTGCCATTTATCTAAATAGCTGGGTTGTTGTGCAAAGCAAGTAGATGAAGCAAGAATCATTATCGCAGTAACAATCATTATTTTCATTTTTGGGAATTTTATTCTTCAATATAATAAATCCGTGTCAAGGCCTGAATCAAATTGTGAATTGCGGTTTGCCTTCAACCTTTTATCTTTATTGGTTGAAAATTTATGACTACAGCCGAAGCTAAAAAACAGATTCAAGAGTTGACCGATCAGATTAACTATCACAATGATCTCTACTATCAAAAAAGTAAAACGGAGATCAGCGATTTTGAATTTGATCAGCTGCTCGAAAAACTGATTCAACTCGAAAAGGAATTTCCTGAATTTAAACTTCCTGATTCACCAACCCAGCGTGTCGGTGGAGCGATCACCAAAGAATTTCCATCGGTAGTTCACGAGTATCCGATGCTTTCGTTGGGCAACACCTATTCGCAACAAGAGCTGGAAGATTTTGATGGTCGCGTGGCCAAAGGTCTTGATGGCGAACCGTACGAATATTTTTGTGAATTAAAATTTGATGGAGTTTCCATCAGTTTGAAATATGAAAACGGAATTCTGAAACAAGGAGTAACGCGTGGTGATGGCGTGCGCGGTGACGATGTGATTGCGAATGTAAAAACGATTCGAAGCCTTCCTTTAAAAATTAAATCAAAAAATATCCCGGCAAGATTTGAAGTACGCGGAGAAGTCTTTTTACCAAAGGAAGTATTTAAACAACTCAACAAAGAGCGCGAAGACATTGGTGAAGAAACGTATGCCAACGCCCGCAACACAGCCAGCGGCACTTTGAAAATGCAAGACAGCGCTGAAGTGGCCAAACGCAAACTTGATTGCTATCTCTACTATTTATTGGGAGAAGAGAACAATGTAGAGACGCATGATGAAGCGATCAAGAAAATTGAATCGTGGGGATTTCAGGTTTCACCAACGTACAAGAAGTGCAAGAACATTACCGAAGTTTTAAAGTACATCGAGCATTGGGAAAAAAAGAGAAGTGATCTTCCATTAGAAACAGATGGCGTAGTGATCAAAGTCAATAGCTTGCGCCAGCAAGAGCAATTAGGTTTTACAGCGAAAAGCCCACGGTGGGCGATTGCCTTCAAATACAAAGCGGAAAGTGTTAGCACACGACTCAACGGTATTACTTATCAAGTGGGGAGAACAGGTGCGGTAACTCCGGTGGCCGAACTCGAACCAATTTTTCTGGCAGGCACAACAGTGAAACGCGCTTCATTGCATAACGCGAACGAAATCGCTCGCCTTGATTTGCGCATTGGCGATTTTGTTTTTGTAGAAAAGGGAGGAGAAATTATTCCGAAGGTGACAAGCGTTGATCTTCCTAAGCGCGATGAAAAACTAGAACCCGTAAAATACATTTCGAATTGCCCCGAGTGTGGTACTCCGTTAATTCGGCAGGAAGGCGAAGCAAATCATTATTGCCCAAATGAAGATGGCTGCCCGCCACAAATTAAAGGACGCATCGAACATTTTATTCAGCGCAAAGCGATGGACATTGATTCGTTGGGCGAAAGAACCATTGCGCAGTTGTATGATTTAGGTTTAGTAAAAACACCAGCCGATTTATACGATCTCAAAAAAGAGGAAGTAATGCAACTCGAAGGGTTTAAAGAGTTGAGTACAAAAAATTTATTGCAGGGAATTGAAGCATCGAAGGCAGTTCCGTTTGAGTCGGTTTTGTTTGCCATCGGTATTCGCTTCGTAGGAAAAACAGTTGCAGAAAAACTCGCACGTCATTTTAAAACGATGGATGCCCTTGCGAAAGCTAGTTATGAGCAATTGCTCGAAGCACCAGAAGTAGGTGAGAAAATTGCACAGAGTGTGTTTGATTTTTTTCATCGCGAGGAGAGTTTGAAGGAATTCAAGCGTTTCGGTAAGCCGGACT
>DPLR01000472.1 GCA_003541895.1 Cytophagales bacterium
TTCGACCTCAAGCAAAATATGAACGAAGCCTTGAGCAGATCAAAAGAATAAGGGAAGCAGGAAAGAGAACGAAGACCGGTATCATGCTTGGCGTAGGCGAAACCAAAGAAGAAGTCTTTAAGGCAATGGACGATTTGGCTGCCAACGGATTGATGATCTTAACACTTGGTCAATATTTGCAGCCCACTAAAATGCATCTTGAAGTGGCAGAATTTATTCATCCAGATACATTTGAGATGTATAAGGAAGAAGGATTAAAACGTGGACTTAAATATGTTGAAGCCGGTCCGCTCGTTCGGTCTTCCTATCATGCCGAGCGCCACGTCAATGTGCCTTTAGATTAATTCGGTAAGTAATTTATTCAGCGCTCCTTTTTTCAGTGTCAATATTTTCAGGAAGCTTTTAAACACTGAGTTATAAGGTTAATGAACACGATCAACGGAGTTAGCCGATAGGCAACGAGAATGAAACGGTCGTTCCTTTATTTGGTTCACTTTCTATAAATAACTCGCCTCCATTTCGTTTGATAAAATCTTTGCATAAAATCAGGCCTAAGCCAGTTCCTTTTTCTTGGTCCGTGCCCGTCTTTGTAAAGTAATCATTGCTGAATAAAATTTTATCGATTTCATCTTTATTCATACCAATGCCAGCATCTTTGATACTCACTTTGTAAAATCGGTTTACACGACCGGTTTCAATTTTTACAATAGAGTTTTGGTTTGAAAATTTTACTGCGTTGTGAAGTAGGTTTCTCAAAATCAGCTGCACTTGATTAATGTCAGCTGTAATTATAAAAGATTCTTTTCCGGGGTATTCTATGGAAATGTTTTTCTTCAGTGCAGTTTCTTTTGTCAAATTGATGACTTCACAAATAACACCATTCAAGTCAAAAACTGATTTTTGAGTCCGGATCCCCTCCATCTGGCTCAGTGACCAATTCAATAAATTTTCTAGGGTACTTTGTGAAATATTCAAACTAGATTTCAGCTTTAGTAGGATAGTTTTAAATTCTTCTTGCGTAACATAATCTTTCGTTACCATTTCAATTAAGGACTGAAGATTTTGGATGGGGCCGCGTAGATCATGGCTTATCACTGAAAAAAGTTTTGATTTTAAAGCGCTCACTTCCTGTAGGGTTTTGGCTTGCCTCACTTGCCATTGCCGCATACGCCAGAAAATAAAAGATAAGGAGCCCAGGAGAATGGCAACAACACTTACCAGTACAATCACATAAAGTTGGTTTCGTGAGCGTTGTCTTTCTATCAGGTTTTCATTTTCTAAAAGTTGAATCGTCTTTTCTTTCGATGACAATTCATATTTTGAAAGGATCTCTTGGATCTGAAAGTTTTTTTCAAAATCAAAAAGGCTGTCTTTGTATTGACTGGCTAGTTGAAGGTGGTTGTTGGCAAGTGACAATTGATTTCTTTCTTGAAAAATGGTAGCCATTAATTGATGAGTCTTGATCATGGTGGGTAGGCTCCGGATTTTGATATTGATTGGAATACTTTTAGTTAGCGCCATTAGGCTACTATCTTTTTTATTGAGCGCATAGTAAATGTTTCCTTTCATGAAATAGGAGATGCCAAGTGCTCGGTTGTTTCCTGAAAGGCTGTCCATTATCAAAGCAGTGTTGTTAAAGCTCATGGCTTCCTTGTATTCTTTCAAATCAAAATAGATTCGGGCTTTTCGACCATACAAAATGCTGACTTCTAGGTTATCTTTTTGCTTTGTGTAATATTCCATTCCCTTATTGGAGAAGAAAAGAGCCGAATCGTAAAGTTTCTGAGCAACCAAAAGCATGGATTTTTCTCGGAAGGCATCGGCTTGTAAACGGTCATCTCTAGTTTTATTTGCCAGCGTCAAAGTTTGGTTGATATAAACCTTGGCCTGGGTCAAGTTTTTCATGTCGATGAAAGTTCGAGCAATAGCTAAATTGGTTTCTCCCCACTCGTGTAAGTACTTCGAGTTTTCAAATACTTTTAACGATTCAAAGCCATAATAAATACTCAATAAATAATTGGCTCTTGCCCAATAAGCTTTCGATAGTATAAAGCAACTGGAAGCCCTTTGAATTTTATTATTGGACTTTTCTGAAAGGGAAATGGCTTGGGTGGCAAGTGTAATGGATGAGTCGGGTTGCGATAAGTATAGGTTAAGAGCTTTAGTGTTCAATCTATTTATCCTAACACTATCGGGCGAAGCCTGACAAAAAAGAAAGCCAGCGATTACGAAAACAAAAGTGGAGAGCAACCTCATGCTGTTACAAAGTAATGATTATTTAATATTCAGCGTACATCGCTTGTAACACTCCCTTTTTGGTATTTTTGAAATTCTCTGGTAAAGTTTGGGGTGTTAGCTCAGCTGGTTTAGAGCACTTGCTTGACAGGCAAGGGGTCACTGGTTCGAATCCAGTACATCCCACTTCATCTGGCCGTAGATGGCTACTTTCTTCCCTATGACATGATCTTTATCATTTATTTAGAAATATTCTAAATAATACTAGGTCATTTCAGCTCGAATGCAGCATATTTGGGAATTATTTATAATAATTCTAAATAATGAAGGCTGCATCTATTTTACTCCTTTCAATAATTCAGTTCAGTGGCATTTTTGCTCAGACGGGTATCATTCGCGGTAAGGTTGTTGATCAATTGAATAAACCACTGACATCAGCAAATGTGTATTTAGAAACACTTAAGCAAGGTTCGATTACGGACTCGCTTGGTCAATTTATTATAGGTAATGTTCCTGTAGGTAAATACAAACTTGCATTTTCCTGCATTGGCTTTAAGCCGGGCTCAACAATGCTGGAAGTAAAAGCAGATGTAATCAGTGAGGTAAGTTTCATTGCTGAAGAAAATGTTGTCTTACTTAAAGAAGTGAAAGTATTGGGCATCAAATCAATTACCGGAATGGGCTACTTGGATGAAATTCATGGTGGTATCATCTATTCGGGAAAAAAAACAGAAGTGATTTTATTAGATAGCCTTGATGCAAATACTGCTCAAAATAATCCGCGCCAAATATTAGGCCGTGTGCCCGGAGCAAATTATTCTGAAACAGAATCGAGCGGCTTTCCTTCCAATGGGATTGGCTTT
>DPLR01000352.1 GCA_003541895.1 Cytophagales bacterium
TACATCCAGTTTATCAATTCCGTTGACAACAACTAAATCTGCAGTCTGTAATAGACTGTAATTAATGTTGGTTGGTGAATAATTTTGAAAGAAGAAAGTTTCTTTGTTACCAAAAACTTTTTCGATGTAAGGGGCGCTTCCCTGCGCTCGCACTTCCATCACTTTTATTTTGGAAGAGTAATTAAGCGTAAAGAAGAATTGATTATCAAAACTGACCGGAAAATCATTAATAGTAATAATGCCCTTATTAAAGCCATGTAATTTTGAGGCGACATCAAATTTTAGATCAACAAAATTATTGGCTTCTACATTGACTGAGGCAGTGCCAGCCTGAATGCCGTTGATGGAAAGTTTAACCAGCAAACCTTCAACGCTTTTCGAACTGGTATTTTGCAATACAACGCGAAGCGAATTCTTCTCTCCGCCAATGGCGAAAGGATTTTCTAGATAAACCGAATCAACATGAACGTTCGCTTGATTTTCTAGATACAATGGAATCAAGCGCACTTGCCAAGTTGAATCAATACTGGTTTTGCCGAAGGTAGATTTCTGAAAATCAGATAACCAAAACAATGTGCCCGATGGCCCTATCACTTTCCTTTTGATGTCATCGGCCGTCCGGCTAATTGGAGATAAACGTATTTGCGACAACAAATCATTTACTTCAGTTTTTGTTTTCAGTACATTCGAGTACGAGGCAAAATCATTGGTGATTAATTGGTATTGAGTTTCTGGCGGAAACAAACTGACTATAGACTGCCCCATGCGAATGGCTTCATCAAGTGCTCTTGTCTTTTCAGCCACGGGCACTGACATGCTCAACGAATTGTCGATATAGATGGCAATATTTTTTTGCGTCCCTGAATTTTCTTTTGGCGACAGATAAGGTTGAGCAAATGCAATCACCAAAAAAAAGAGAAATAACAAGCGCGATGCCAGAACCAGATACTGTTTGATTTTTCGCTTCTGCAAAGTCTGTTGTTGTACTTGCTTAACAAATTTGGTGTTTGAATAAAATATTTTTGTTGTTTTCCTGAAATTAAAAAGGTGTATAACAATGGGAATACTTAGCGCACCTAACGCCCAAAGAAAGTAAGGGTTAACAAAACTCATCGTGGAAAGTTACAACAGGAGATTTGAATTATAGAATACATTGCGATGGGCGGCTGAAAAATAGATTTGAAAATGGGATCAAAAGCTTTCTGCAAACCCCAGATAAAAATACCCCGGATGATCTAAATCGCCTAAAGCATAGTCCATGCGAAGGTTTAATTTTTCGCGCTTATTGATGTTTACCCTCAGGCCAGTGCCATACGAGTAGTGCAGTCCTTTGAGATCTACCTGCGATGGATTGTAAACTTTGCCAGCACCGGCAAAAGCCACCAGTCCGATGCGCTTATAAATCGGCAGTCGATATTCTGCTTGAAAGGCAGTGAGGTAATTATCGCGGTAGCGACCACGATAGTAGCCGCGCATAATTCGGGGGCCACCCAATTCGGCCAGTTCTTTAAATGGAGCATCGCCCCGAACAAAATTCCCCAAAAGTTCAAAAGCAAGAATATGCCTGCGCAATTGGTTTACATTAAAGAATTTTCGAAAATCGAAATAGAGCCGATGATAATTTACTGTGCCACCTAACGACTTTGAGTAAACCGAATATCTTAAGTCCAAATAAAAACCTTTACCAGGGTTGACCACATTATCACGATGATCCCACGTCAGTGCAGGCCCAAGGCCAAGAGAAGAGGAGCCTTTGTAGCCGGAAGCTTTTGTTGAATCGAGAAGGTATGGCGGATTTCTTTTCCGAACGTTATAATATTGGAGGGCGCGCATTTCAAGACCAACAAATAATTTTTTCTTTTTTAAAATCTTCCGTCCAACGCGGTTTTCCCAACCCAAGGCATCGTATATAATTTTTTCGCGGTTACTGTCTGGAGTTTCGTTGCCTTGGCCAAAATAATAGTCGCGAAATCCAATGAGTTCTTCTCCGAATCCCTCAAACAAATATTTCTCGCCTTTAGTGAAAATGGTATATCGGGGAATTAATATGACTTGTTGCTTACTTGTATACATAGCCAACAACTCAGCGTTAGAGGTTCGGGTTTCTAATGTTTGATGAAGGTTTTTCCAGAGGCGCACACCTAATATACCTGCACCCACATGCGTTTCGGGTGTGTACACAACGATGGGAAGTATGATCTTTCTTACATTTTTGGATGTGTCAGACCAAAACCGAAATTTTTGCTGAGCCTTAACCGAAATGGATAGCGCTGCCGAAAGAACGATAACAACAAAGGTTTTCAAAAATAGACAGCTTTCAAGCCGGAAAATTATCTAAAAAGAATTGAATTCTATTTGTCCTGCGGAAAGGAATTTAAAGAGACTTGGCTAGTTACTTTTGAAAGGGAGGTGCGCCTTTAGCTTAGGGAAACAGATGTTCAACCAAAAAGTATATTTATTGGGCGACAACGTCATGTCTTTTTGAAGTGAATCAAGATCAAGATATTTCCAATTCTGAACTTCCGAAGGATTGGGCTGTGGCAATTCATCGGTTACACCAAAAAAGACATGATCAAATTCGTGCTCGATCAGTCCGTTTTCAAATTGGGTTTCGTAAACAAAACTGAATAAAAAAGTGGTGGCACAAGTCATCCCCATTTCTTCTTTTAATCGTCTGTTCACTGCGTCAGGCAGTTCTTCTCCGAAGCGAGGATGGCTGCAACAGGTATTGGTCCACAAGCCACCCGAATGATATTTGCCATCGGCACGCTGTTGCAACAAAAGCTCATTTTTTGAATTGAAAATGAAAACAGAAAATGCCCGGTGCAAAAGTCCAAGTTCATGTACTTGTTTCTTTTCCAGTTTGCCCCAAGCCTTATCGTGCTCGTCAACTAATATCAGAAGATCCTCATTCATTTTAAATAACCCGTTGGTTTCAAATCAATATCTGCAATTTCAAAAATAGATTTTAATTGTAGGCATTGATTCTTCAATTCATCCACGCTAAACTCATTCTTTCGATCGATGGCCTCAATTTCTATAAACTCTTCGTCCGTAGGAAGTTTATCAATATGAATTTTGATATTCTGAATAGTGTAAATAGTTCTTTGTTTTTTAACCACCCCAATATTTTTAGTAGGAACAAAGAGTTCTTCAATTTGTTCGGTCGTTGGGTTGAGATCATATCGGTAGACGATGGTGCGCTCTACGGTGTCCTCAACTATCCGCTCGTAATGCGTAATTAAATTTTCAATATTTCCTTGGCGCAACTTTAATTTCCCCTTGGCGGTTTCGAAATAGTAATCGGTCTGATGATCTTCTCCCACCAATAGAGCATTTAACTCAGCTAATTTTTCTTGAATGACCTGCCGGTTTTTCAACTTGGCCTTAATCGTAAAGTCTTTGTAAGGAAGAGGAGGCACAAGTTTATTCATCCATTCAATCTCGAGGTAAAAATATTCTTACGTCTGTTCCCTGCCCAAGTTGGCTTACAATTTTTATTGTTCCTCTGAGTTTGTCAACGGCTTTCTTAACGATATAGAGGCCTAAGCCGTTACCCGTGCTTTTTTCATTTGCTCTGAAGTACATTTCGAATACGCGCGTAATAAAAGTGGGGTCTATTCCCTGCCCATTGTCAACTACAGAAATATGAATCTCTTCGCCAAATTGTTCAACCGAGAGAAATATTTTTGTCTTCTCTTCTGCAGCAAAAGAAATTGAGTTTTCTAATAAATTTTGAACGATGACTTTGATCAATGCTGGATAGGAATAAAACCGGTCTTTTAGTTCAACTTTAGTGATGACCTCAATTTTTTTCGCAAGCAGTTCATTTTGAAATTCGTTCAACTCAGATTGAAAAATATTTTCAAAGAAGACTTCAGCATGAACAAGGTCCGCACTTCCAATCAGGCTTACAGATTGAAGTTTGACCAACATTTTATCCAAGCTATGAGCCGTAATATTCACCTTATCAAAAAGATCGAGCGCTGATTTTTCTTTGATCATGATTTTTGCCACCTCGGCCAACCCCATAAATGTGGTTAGCGGCCTTCTGAAATCATGCGAAGACCTATAAAAAAAAGTGTCCAACTCTTGGTAAGCATCTTTCAACTCGGCTGTTCGGGCTTTTACATTTTCTTCGAGCACCTCATTTACTTGTGCAATAGCCCGATTGCTTTCAATAAGTTCTTCAGCCTGTGCTTGTATTTCTTCTTTCTGCTCGGATACTTCAAGATTCAATTTTGTAAGCTCAGTATTGGCTGCTCGAAGTTTTTCTGATTGCACATTGATCTCTTCATTTTGCTCTGAGATTTCATCATTTAACTTTTTTACTTTTTTATAGTAGATGTAAATAATCATCGTTAAAGCAGCAATGCCTATAAAAAAAATAATTCCAACACCAATAATTATTCGCTGCCTGTTAATCTCAGATTTTTGTAGGGCGAGTGTGCTCTTGGTTAACTGACTCTCTTGATTGAGAATTTTAATTTCGTTTTCCTTTTGATCCAACTCAAAATCATGCCGCAGGGTTAAAATACGATTCGCTAAATTTTCATTAATGATCGAATCTCTTAATGCTTCATATTTCAAGGAGTACTCCAAAGATTTAACGTAGTCGGCTTTGGCTAGCCAATAATCTCTGGTAAGTTTATAAACATCTGAAAGCAGGTCTTTGGTTTGGATTTTTCTTGCCAAAATATCGGCTTGTGTTAGCTGGTTGTAAGCTTCATTAGCTCTTTTCTGGTGCAGGTAAAGCTGACCTAAGTTTAAGCGTGCTTCTATGATACCGTAGGCATGATTAATTTGTTCCTCTATTTTTAAGCTCTCGAGATGATATTCTTCGGCTTTTTTATAGTCTCCAGATTTATTGTAAGCGATCCCTATGTTTAGCAGTGTACTGGCAACGCGGGCTGGGTTATTATGCTTTTTTCTGATGAGTAAAGCGTGTTGAAAATGATCGATGGCTTTTTGAATCTGATTCTGTTGAAGTGCAAGCAATCCTAATAAATTGATAGCCGAAGATTCATCTAATTCTTTGTGGTCTTTAACAGCCAAGTCAAGTGCTTTTTGGCAATAAGTTTCGGCCAGTGGGTATTGCTTTAATTGAAAATAGACCCAGGCAGTTCGGAAGTAGATGGGTACAATGAGGTTGGTAAACTTTTTATTTTCTGCAATACGTAGTGCTTGTGCAAAATATTTTAAACTGATTTCATAGTTCGCCATATCAGACTGAACATTGCCTACTTCGAAAAACAAATCAGACAAATCCCAGTTTGAATTATTTTTTTCATAGAATTTTTTTGACTGAGCAAACAGATCAAGGGCTTTTAATTGATACCCCATGTTGGCGTAAATTATTCCGCGGGCTCTCCTGATAGAGCTTATTTCATCATTGGCGATGGTGTCTTGCCCCAATCCAGTTTGAATGGTATCTAGATAGGCTAAGGCGGTTTTATACTCGCCACTTCTTTCGAAATGAGCAGCCAACTCTAAACCTGAAGGAAAAAAAGCGCGCGTGCTGCCCAGTTTTTTCTGAATCCTCCAGCTCCGATTCAAATAGTTCAAATAGTTTTTTAACTCTCCTTTGGTTTGGTAGAATTGAGCTTTGGATAAATAGACAAACGAAAGATCGGATGGGTTCAAACTATCCCTGAGCAAAAGATAAGCAGCATTCAAGTGCTTTTCGGCTGAGTCAGGAGTTTCAAAATGCTCAATCCACCCGAGCTGTGATAAAAATTTGGCTCTTAGCTTTTGATTCTTTACTGAAGCAGTTTGGTCCAATCCTTTTTTTAAAATCGAAATCCCTAATGAATCATTGCCGCTGTTTGACTCGATGATACCACTGTTCAGCAATCCTTCAAGCTCTCCTTTAGTGTAGTTTATCTTTTTGCAAATAGTTAATGCCTCGTTAACTGAATTGCGCGCTTCATTTACATCGTAAGAGCGAATTGCATTGGCATAGGCATTGAGTTGATCTACGCGAGTAATTCCAGAACTATTTTTCAGTAAAGATCGGAGGCTATCAATGGATTGATTTTGTGCCTTTAAAGAGCTAGCGAAAAAAAAGATGAAACAAATAACTAGTTGAACACGCACGTTGACCTAATATCTATTTACAATTTAACATAAAAGTCTGGATGCGGTATTAAACAATTATTAAATGCTTTTAATCCTTGTCGAGGAATGGATACCTGTAATCGGTTGGCGTAACAAATGTTTCTTTGATGGTGCGCATTGATACCCAACGCATCAGGTTGGCTTTAGCTCCGGCTTTGTCGTTGGTGCCTGAACCTCTCGCTCCGCCAAAAGGTTGCTGGCCAACCACTGCACCGGTTGGTTTATCGTTGATGTAAAAATTGCCAGCGCTGTTTACTAATTTTTTTGTGGCGAGTTCAACCGCATAACGATCTTTCGCCAAGATAGAACCCGTCAATGCATAAGGTGATGTCTGATCAACCAATTCAAGGGTTTGTTCAAAATTCTCAGAGTGATAAACATAAATGGTTAACACCGGACCGAAAATCTCTTCGCACATGGTGAGTGATGAGGCGTCTTTGGTTTCAATAATGGTTGGTTCAATAAAATAGCCTTTTGATTTATCGTATTTGCCTCCGGCAATAATTTCATTCAACGGATTTTGCCTTGCCTTTTCGATGTACCCTGAAATTGAATCGAATGCTTTTTCATCAATTACGGCATTCACAAAATTTCCAAATTCTTCCACCGGGCCCATCGAAATACTTTTTAAATCTGAGATTAAGTTATTTTTTACTTCATCCCAAAGATTGGAAGGCACATAAGCGCGTGAGGCAGCCGAACATTTTTGTCCCTGGTATTCAAA
>DPLR01000045.1 GCA_003541895.1 Cytophagales bacterium
AGCATTCTCAATTTGATCAGCCGCTTGTTTCTTTTGTTCTGGGGAATAAGGAAGTTGAGCCTTGATCTTGGCAACCAAATCCTCTTTTTTCTCTTTCTTCTGTTCGGTCTTGTTTTTTTGATTATCCGAAACTTTCTTTTCTTCGACACTTGGTTGGGAAGAAGCGTCCGCGATCGTGCTAATCTTACTTGATCTACGCCAGTTGTCTTCTAAAGTAATTGATCCCCAAATGCGCTGAAATTCGGTTTGCCCCGTGGCAACCAAATCACGATTTGAAAAATACCAAGTGCCCGCGTTGTCGTCATCTGCAGGAACCGAACTTGCAACATTCGTTGTTACAGGCACATCATCATCGGAAGATATTTTTCTTTTTTTCTTTTTTGACACCAGCGCTTTCTGATCTTGCTTGGCTAATGAATCAAATCTATGCCGAAGGGTTGCCGTATCTAGTTCTGACAGCGCCAGAAGGCTATCGTTTAGAGCAATTGTCTCTGTGTGTTTCACAAACTCGCCCAAAATATTCTGGCGCTTTTTTATGAGGTCAATATTTTCAAAATCTTTTGGCAAAGAACCTATAGCGCTATCATAATATGATTTGGCCAGCTTGTACTTCTTTAGCGAATCAAAATTTATTTGCCCTATTCGCAAAAAAGACATGCCTTGAATCCTTTTATTCTTGCCGGCATGCGCTGCCAAACGATAATCTTTTAAAGCATTGGAGATGTTGCTTTGCTTCTTTTCAAACTCGCCCAACTCAAAATAAATTTTATCCTTGAAGTCAGCATTCTTAGCATCCTTCAACAATTTTTCAAATTGTGTTCTGATAAGTTTAATGTCTTTAGCACTAGCCAAGTTTGCCACTTGGGCCATATTAAGCCTTGCATAAAAATCAATTTCGTATACAGGATTAGTAGCCAAACATTTTTTATAAAAACCATAGGCTTCAGAATTGAATCCAAGTTTTTGATACACCTGCCCAACAATAAAATAAATTCTTCCTTTTCGATCTTTTCTCGTCAAGAGCGTATCTGCTTTAGATAGATTGTAAACCATGTGGTTGTAATCCCCGCGCACTTGATAATAGTTGGCCTGTTCGATGTAAAATTTTTTCTGGTTGTAGCGGTTGAGTTTTTCCTTTTCTAAAAAACGGATCGCCTCTTCGGCACGGTCATAATCACGCATCTCGGTAAAAGTTCGTACCAAATTGATGAGTGCCGCATGCCTTAGGCTTGGAATTTGACTTTTTGTATTGACGTATTTAAACGTGAGTATTGCATTTTGATAATCGCATGAATACAATCGAGCCAAGCCCACCATGAGGTAATTATGATTTACCCATCGGCTGTTAGGGTGAAATTGGATTGACTTTGATGCCATTTTGATCACTTCATCCGTATTTTTCTTGTACGACTTTGCAATCACCGTATCCAGACGCGGATACAACAACAAAATTTTATTGGGATCATCGTCTAGGCTTTTTAAGATGGCCTTTTCTGTTTCAGCAATGCCTTCTTTCGCGTAGAAGTACGTGTTGTAATGCGCTGTAAGGTTATGATAGATGTGGCTGGTAATAGTATTTTGCTGGAGGGAGCAACCCGCCACCAAGATCAACAAACATAAAAAAGAGGAAAAGTGCTTCAAGCCGGACTTCTTCAAATTCAAATATCAGGTAATTATTTTGAACGTACATAATAGTAGCGTATTGTGTGCGGTCATTTTGCGCTGGCCATTTAAAGGATATAACTTTTTTTAATCCTAACTTTGTAAAATTTTTTTTGAATTTGAAACCGAAAAAGACATTATCCGAGCGGCTAAATGCACCTTATCAGTTGGTGGTGCGAAGTGAAGAAAACCTAGCAGAAAAAAGCTCACTTTCCTTCACTTACCTAAAATTGCTTTTGGCTTCTTCTTTTGTCTTCTTGGTTATTTTTATTAGCAGCCTATTTCTTTCAAAAACATTACTTGCCAAATGGTTTGACCCGAAGTATGAAATTGCCGCCCAAAAAAAACAACTGATCTCTTTAGCCCATCGAATTGATTCCTTAGCCTTGGAGGATGAGCGAAAGGAAAAATTTATTCAAAGCTTTCAGCGGATATTACGAGGCGATACTTCCAGCGGATTTGTAGATCCGGCCACTGCACTTAAATCAACTACCGAGCCCGTAAAATCAGTAGGCAGTATGAAACTTGCTCCCGCTGATTCTCAATTCAGAAAAGAATTTGAACAATCGCAAATGATTTCTTTCAACAGCAAATTCCGCGAACTTCAAAATATTTTCTTCTTTACACCAATCACCGGTTTCATCAGTAATAAATACGACAGCAAAAAAGGTCACTATGGCGTGGATATTGTCGCCAAGTCGGACGAATCGGTAAAATGTGTTGCCGATGGCACTGTTATATTATCAAGTTGGACACAGGATACTGGCAATGTAATTGCCATACAACACCGCGGAAGTTTGGTGAGTGTTTACAAGCACAATGCCGTTCTTTTAAAAAAAGTTGGTAGTTTTGTAAATGCAGGAGAAATAATCTCTATTGTTGGCAATAGTGGAGAAATGACCGATGGCCCACACCTGCATTTTGAAATATGGTACAACGGTAACTCTCTCAACCCAGAGGAGTTTGTAACTTTTTAACTTGAACAACATGTTAACATCAAAAGAACAAAAACGAGTGGCGGAAGAAATTAGCAACAGCAGCAATGTCATTGGCAAAGGAACGGTGCTTGAAGGGAACATAGAAACCTTTGGCAATATCCGGATTGAAGGAAGGGTGAACGGCAATATCAAAGCGAAGTCGAAAATTGCGTTGGGGCATGGTGGCCATGTAGAAGGAAATCTGGCCGCCCAAAATGCGGACATCGAAGGGGAAGTAAAAGGTAAAGTAGATATTACTGAATTACTCGTTTTGAAATCGACAGCCGTAGTGCATGGCGACATTGCTACCGGAAAATTAGTTGTAGAGCCTGGTGCTATTTTCAACGGCAACTGCCGCATGGGTACTGTAAAAGATATTAAACTTTCAGAAACCGGAATGCGCTCTTCTTCTCCTGCAGAAGCTCGGATGAACTAGAACGTGAAAGAAGAAGAACCTCAAAATAATTTCCTTAAGTATTCTAGTCTTGGCTTACAGTTGCTTTTCACAATTGGTGTGAGCGCATGGCTTGGGTTAAAAGCGGATCAGTATTTTGAGCTGAAGTTTCCGGCATTTCTTTTAACCTTCACGCTGCTTTCCTTTGGTGGTTACATGTACAAGCTTTATCGGTCGCTCAATGAATAAAAATCTGATTTGGTTTTCCATTAGCTTGCTGACCGTTCTGCTGATTATTGCGGTAGGTTTTTATCAGTTCAGGACGCCATCATTTTTGAATTTAATATTGATCTCTTTGGGCAGCACCACCTGGCTTGTTTACCTTTTTATGGCGAACTCAAAGACAGAAAATTTTATTAGGAATTACCTGCTCACCATTGTGATTAAGCTGTTGGCCGGAGGAATTTTCATTTTTGCATTGATCTATATTGATCCATCGAGTGCGGATGAGAATTCAATTCTGTTTTTATTGACTTATGTTTTACTGACTTTTCTTGAAGTTGGTTTCTTGTTCAAAAAATTTTCGGCTAGTTAATCAGTACTTCTTTGTACCTGAAACAATCCACTAAGTGATCATTCACAAGCCCACATGCTTGCATGTGCGCGTAAATCACTGTGCTTCCAACAAACTTAAAACCACGCTTAATTAAATCCTTGCTCAAAGCGTCTGATTCTTTCGTTGTAGCCGGAGCAGCACTTGTTGACTTTAATTTATTCACGATCGGCTTGTGATTGACAAAACTCCAGATGTATTTATCAAAAGTTCCAAA
>DPLR01000214.1 GCA_003541895.1 Cytophagales bacterium
CAACAACAACAAGCATTACCCCGATTGGTCTGTATTTCACTAAGCACCAGGCCACGAAATTCTTGTATGAATTTTGAAAGGATGGCCACGCTTTAGTCTGACATTTGCTAATCACTTTTTCAATCCAAAAATGATGCATTGCGTAAAGTAGGAACAGCAGTACTGTTAAATTCCCCATGCCAAAAAACTTGAGCAAATAGAAAAGCAGAGCAATAGCACCGAAGGTAACAGCAGTTACCTTGAAGCCTTTTGTGAATTTAGATTCGTTGTGTTTTTCGTGGACATGTGGCTTCATGAAATCAGTAGCGAATACAGGGTTGATGATATAGGCTACCAATAACGAAGCGAGCAACGCAATGATCAAGGTGATGGGTAGGTACATCATAAATTTACCGATCACGCCAGGCCAGAAGGCGAGGGGTACAAATGGGGCTAACACCACCATCGTTCCTGAGAACACCGGTAGAAATACTTCGCCTGCGGCAATCTTTGCTGCTTTCTTAATAGGCACATTTCCATTATCAAAAACACGGTGAGTGTTTTCAATCACCACAATTGCATCGTCAACCACGATTCCAAGCGCTAGAAGAAATGAGAACAAAGTCATCATGTTCAGTGTGAAGCCGATTCCGGGAAATACTAGGAAAGCAATGAAGCTTGACAAAGGAACCGAAAGGCCAACGAAAATGGCATTGGTAGCCCCCATGAAGAACATGAGAATGATCGTAACTAAAATAAAGCCAATGATGATTGTGTTAATCAAATCATGCAAAGTTGTTCTGGTATTTTCTGACTGATCGGCCGTGATTGTTACATTAAGCCCCTGCGGTAAAACATTTTCCTTGTACTCTTTAATGAGTTCGTTAATGGCATCTGAGGCAAGGATCAGGTTTTCACCACTACGTTTTACAATCTGAAGTGTTACTACATTTTTTTTATTGAGACGAGCAAAGCTCTCTTGCTCTTTATGTGTATCTACTACTTCAGCGATGTCGTGCAAATAAATTTTTCCGCCTTTGATTGAACCGACAACGGTATTGCCGATTTCTTCGGCTGATTTATATTCTCCACTTACGCTCAAAGAACGTTTCATGCCGCCAATGGCAAGTTGACCACCGGGCACAATCACGTTCTCGCTCGAGATCGATGAGATTACATCATTCAAGCTAACACCAGCAAGTGCTGCTTTGTACAAATCAACGTTGATTTGAATTTCGCGATCAAGAGCCCCCGCAATATCTGCCCTTCTTATTTGCTTCAATGCTTCAATGCGGTCTTGCATCATTTCAGCATACTTCTTCAGTGTTTGGAGATCATAATCGCCTGAGAGATTTACAAACATGATGGGGAACGCAGAAATATCGATATCCATCACTTGCGGATCATCCGGTAAATTAGTTGGTAGGTCTGGCTTTGCCCGATCTACTGCATCTTTCACATCGCGTTTCGCATCGGCAATAGAAACATCCGTTTGAAATTCAATGATTACATAAGAAAGATCCTGAACGGAGTTACTGGTGATTTTTTTTACACCACTTAGCGACTTCATTTGCTTCTCGATGTGCTTCGTAATCAAATTTTCGATGTCTTTCGGAGCGGCACCCGGATAAGGTGTTGAAACCACAATTTGTGGAAAAACCACTTCAGGGAAACTTTCTTTTGGCAAGGTGTTGTATGTAACAATACCTGCCAACGTGATGATGACCGTGGCAACGTAAATCGCTACTTTATTATCAATCGCCCAGCTAGTGGGTCTAAATTCTTTTTCAATGTCTTTCATAAATTAGACGTTAGTTAGTGTAAGACACAAGACAACCCTCATGTCTATTTACTTTGGTCGTATATTTTAAAGCTTAATTAATTCACCATCGTTTAATCCCTGATACCCAACAGTGATTATTTTGTCACCGGCATTTAAGCCACTCTTAATCTGTGCAGTGGCACCAAACACGCCAGCAACTTCTACAATTTTTTTGCGAGCGACCAGATTCTTACCATCACTCTCAGCAGTGTAAACAACCTTTTGTCCGTTGATATCCTGAACAACATTAACAGGCACACACAACGCTTTTGGGTCGTTGAAGAAAATAATTTTCAACACGGCTGTCATGTTAGGTCTGAGATAAGACGATGCTGGCAGCTTAGCTTCTAGTGGGAATGAACGAGTGAGTGCGTCAATGTTTCGGCCAACAAAAGAGACTTTTGCATCGATGCTTTTGTCTTGTTCTGGAAATGAGACTACTACTTTATTTCCTTTTTGAACGGTATTAATGAAAGCCTCAGAAATTTTGGCTGACACTTTCAGGTCGTTCGTGTTTACCACACGAAAAACAGGAACACCGGGTGCCACGTTCTCACCTACTTTTGTATTGACAGTTTCTACCGTGCCATTGATCGGTGATTTGATTTTAGTCATTTCATTTTGTTCTTGTAGCGTAGCAAGCCTGCGCTCAAGACTTTCTTTGTTACTCTTCGCTTGGAGATATTGGATTTCGGTGCCGATTTTCTTGTCCCATAAATTTTTCTGGCGCTCGAAAACGGTATTAGCTAATTCAAGATTTGCCTTTAGCTCATCAATTCCTCTTACAATAAGTGAATTATCTAATTGCGCAAGAACCTGTCCTTGTGAAACCGCTTCACCCTCACGTGTAAAAACATGAGTAACTATGCCCGCAGTTTTGGCACTCATTTGAATGTTATCGATAGACACGATACTGCCTTGTGTTTGAACATAGTGGTCAAATGAACGAGGAGCAAGTTCGGTTACGCCCACATCTTTCATTTTCACCTTTACGCTTTCTGGGTTTTCCTTGGCGATCTCTTTTTCGAGTTCGTCAATTTTTTTGACCAACTCAGCTTGATCTTTTTTCAATTTTTCAAGCTTAGCAGTCTTGCTTTCTTGATTGCTGCTACAAGCGGCAACAAAAGCAATCAACGCAATTGCTAATAAGTTTTGGGGTTGTAAAATTGATTTCATGGTCTGTTATTTATCTAAGATTTTTCCGAATGATTTTTCTAAGTCAACTGATGAGATTAACGCGTCATAAAGAGCAGCATAGTAATTTGTTTGTGCCTCTTTTAAAGAAGCATCCGCATTGATCACTTCAATATTTGAACCGATTCCGTGCTGGTACTTGATTACAGAAACCTTGTAGACCTCGTCCGCCAAATCCAAATTATCCTTTTGGCTTTTTAATGTTTCAAGGTTGGTTTTAAATGCCAATTGATTTTGCAATTGCTCCATGTCAATCTGATTTTTCAAAAGCGTCTTGTTATTTTCTAATTGCTCTAATTGAATTCTCTTTTGTTGAATCTGATTGCTTTTCCTGAACCCATCAAAAATTGGAAGGTTTGCACGAATGCCAATTAACCCAAATGATTTCCAGTTCGATCCAAATTTTACGAATTGGTTGTAATCGGAAGAGCCGTAGCTTGCTCCGTAATTTCCATAGAAATCAAGTTTTGGTAAATATTGAGAGTTTGTATTTCGTATGTCAAGTTTTACCAATTGACTATTGATATCAAGTAGACGGTATTCGATCCGATTGAGGTACGTGAAGTTTTTGGTGAAATCGTCATCCAATGCTTGTAATCTGATGTCATCGAGTTTATCCGATAGTTCTATCGATTGATTCATAGGATATCCCATTTGAAATTTGAGTAGATTCAAACTGATTTCCATTCCTAATTGTGTTGTTCGTTTTAGGTTTACAATATTGTTGAATTGTACCTGCACTCGGCTTACATCTATTTTTTCGCTAAAACCATTGTTGAACATAGTTTTAGTTTGAGAAAGCAATGAATCTAAACGTTCATAATTTTTGTCAACTAAAGCCAATCGCTCCTTATTAACCAAAACAGAGTAGTACGCCTTTTTTATTGCAACAACAAGATCTGTCTTTGTTCGAACTAAATCTTGGCGTGAAAGTTCTGTATAAACCTGGCTGGCTTTCAAGCCAACAAAGTATGATCCGTTGAATATCATTTGATCAACGTTCAGCGAAGCACGGCCGACATATCGAGTACCGAATTTTACGCCAACATATTCTCCGGCTGGTCCTCCAAACACTTGCGCAGGCAAAAATGTTGTAGGGATAATTAGGTTGCTACTTAAATCAGAAGATGCCCCAATCTGTGGCAAGCCGCTAGCTAAAGTCTCCCTAACCCTTGCTTGAGAAGAGACAATTGAAGTCTTCGAATTTTTTAAGTTAGGATTGTTTTCAATCCCATAGTCGATGCATTGCTGTAAACTGAAACCTTGATTTTGGGCAAAGGCAATCTGGGTAAAGTTTATAAGGATGCATACTAATAAAATTTTATAAAGTCTTTCCATTGGGGATTAATTGAGGTTGATGATTGTGTTCTTTGTATTTCTGATAAAGTTTTTTTCCTTTTTCGGTGCAAAGCCCATAGACAAAGTGTTCGAAAATTTGGTTATGGACTTCATGTAAACTGAATTTCTCTTTCGGGTAAATTCGTTCATCGTGGGCAGCTTCAATGCCTGATAATCGATAAGCGGCAAAAATTTCAGGATTAACTTCCGGACGAAAAAGACCTTCTTTAATTCCTTGTTTGATATTCCGAATCACTGATTTCGCAATGAAATTATTTTTGAATTCAATCCACGCATTCCATGCCTTCGGATGAAATTTCTGAATGTCGAAAAGCACCGATGGGTTGTTTTCTTCTGCATGGTGATTCAAACAAAGTGAAATACGATATAGCTCATCTATTGCATTTTCGGATTGCTTGGTAATATCGCTGTAAAGTTTTTTTTCTTCTTCCAGGTGCGAATCCACAACCACAGTGACTAATTCATCTTTATCTACAAAATGTTGGTAAAGTGTTTTTTTAGAAACGGATAGATGCCGGGCTATGTCGTCCATAGAAATGCTCCGCACCCCGAACTTCATCAACAGCTTACGGCTTTCCTTTAAAATTTTATGTTTGATTTCGATCTCTTCCATGGAGCAAAACTACGGAAACTTATTTCAAGTAAAAAGTTTCCATAGTTTTTGTCTAACGATTTTTAGCCTTTTGGGTTGCCATTAAGGCCAAAGAATTTTAAATAATTCTATTAGCTACCAGTTGTTTGGTTTGAGTCGTTGGCCTTCTCACCCCATTTGCACCATTTCTCTTTCATTTTCTGCTTAAAGAGTTCGCGTTCATCTGGGTTCATGGTGTTCCACTTTTCTTTCCAATACGGCCGCCAATGCCCTCCATGTGAGTGGTTCTTTTTACCAAATCCAGAGAAGAGTATTTTCGAAAGCACCAACAAACCGAGCGCTTGCCAAAAATCAATTACTGGGCCATGAAACAAAACGGGCACAAGCCAATTCCATAAACTCATAGTGACAAATGTAAAAGCGGCAGTTGCCAGCAGAATCATCACTCCAATTTTTACTATCCAACTTACTTTTCTCATATCTTTTAAATTTTTTAAATCATGTGTTACTCAGTCGCTGACCACGTCATCGTAAAATTTTTTCAACCGTTTTCGAAGAGCAAGAATTGCATACATTTTTCGCGACAGCAAAGTATTTATTCAAACAC
>DPLR01000700.1 GCA_003541895.1 Cytophagales bacterium
CATTAAAAATTTCATAGGTAAAAGTAATGCGCACCGAGGGTAAATCATGAATGGTGGTTACAATTCTCAATTCGTCATCGTAAAAGGCGGGGGCGAAAAATTTCGATTTATTTTCTAATACCGGCATCATCACTCCGCCATCTTCCAATTCTTTATAAGTCAACCCTAACTGACGCAGACTTTCTACACGTGCAACTTCATAATACATGGCATAATTTCCATAATACACGAAACCCATTTGATCGGTCTCGCCATAACGAACGCGTATTCTGGTTTCTGATTGATACATTATTTTGAATTTGCCTTGGCCATTTCTGCATCTAATGCTCTCTGATATTTGCGTGCATTTTTATTGTGCTCAGCCAAATCATGTGCAAAATTATGATAACCAGAGAAATCTTCTTTGGCGCACATATAGTAAAAGTCGTGGCGCTTATAATTTAGCACGGCATCGATGCTTGAAATTTGTGGCACATTGATAGGCCCTGGCGGCAGACCTCTATATTTATAAGTGTTGTAGGGCGAATCAATTTCTTTGTGCCCATTCAGTACGCGCTTCAAAGAAAAATCACCAACTGCGTAAACTAAAGTTGGATCTGCTTGAAGCGCAATCCCTTTTTTTAATCGATTGATATAAAGCCCTGCAATCACAGGTGCTTCATCTAACTTTATTGATTCGGCTTGAACAACGGATGCTAAGATTGAAACTTCAATGGGTGTGAGTCCGATTGCTTTTGCTTTTTCGGTTCGATCAGCATTCCAAAACTTTTTGTATTCGGAATTCATTCGCTTCACCAAGTCCTCTGGCAGAATATTAAAGTAAACCTGATACGTGTTTGGAATGAACATGCAAAGAATATTGTCTTTATCAAATCCTTCGTGGTTAGTTTCAATGAATTCATCAAGGGCAGAATTGAATTCATTTGGAGTTAACCCAACATTCTTGGTAATTTTTTCAGAAAGATCTTTGCGCAATCGAATAACTGAGAAAGAAACGTTCACTAACTCTTGCCTTCCCGATTTCAAAATCTTGAGAGCTTGAAGGTTGGTCATGTTACTTCGCAGAATATACCGGCCGGGCACAATTTCATTGGGGTAGCCAGAAAGTTTAGCCAGGAAACTGAACGAAATCGGATCGTTGATAAACTTGTTGTTGTATAAATCATCTCGAACGGAGGTAAAGGTTGCTCCCGATTTGATGATGAACACACGGTCTTCACGATCCACTAAAATGTTGGCCGTAAAGCAAATTTGATAACCATAAAAAACAAAAGTGATGAGAAGCGTTGAAGCGATGATATAAAACGCAAGCTTTCCTTTATTTACTTCAGCCATATTTTCTAGTAAAAACAAAAATCAAAATTACGAAAACTATTTTGCCTTGAACGTGGATGCAGCAACTGTTGTTTAACTTTGCTTCAAAATAATGCCGGCAGAATTTTTAAATATTCATCCACGAAACCCTGAACCGCGAAAGGTCAATCGCGTAGTCGAGATGCTGCGCAATGGTGCGATCATTGTTTACCCAACCGATACCATCTATGGCATTGGCTGTGATTTGATGAACCGAAGATCTGTGGAGGAGCTATGCAATATATTGGAAGTAAAACCATATAAAATGCAGCTCTCATTTATTTGTCATGACGTAAGCCATATTACCAAATACGTTAAACGAATTGATACGCCTCATTTCAAAATTATTAAAAAGGCTTTGCCCGGGCCATTTACTTTTATTTTCGAATCCAATTCTCATGTTCCAAAAATTTTGGGTGTTGAAAAAAAAACAGTTGGCATTCGCATCCCTGACCATGAAATTCCAAAATCAATCGTAAATCAGTTGGGCAATCCATTGATTACGTCTTCCATAAAGGATGATGATCACATCAAAGAATACACTACTGATCCAGAAGAAATCTATGAAGATTTTAAAAACAAAGTTGATTTGGTAATTGATGGTGGACCCGGGGGAAACGTACCATCAACGGTGGTGGATTTTACATCGGGTGAACCAGAAATTATTCGCCAAGGGCTCGGTAATTTTTCAGATTATTTTTAGCCATGAAAAAATCGATCCTGATTGAATCGCATTTCATGCCTTCGATTGAATTCTTTAGCGCCTTATTCTCTTTTGATGAAGTCATACTCGAAGCCAACGAACACTTTCAAAAGCAATCGTATCGCAATCGGTGTTACATCAACACAGCCCAAGGGATGCGGATGTTAACCGTTCCGCTACACAATGCGCACGGAAAGGTTTTGATGAAAGATATTCTGATTGAACCAGGAATTACTTGGCGCAATGTTCATTGGCGCACCATTGAGTCGGCCTACCGCAAAGCTCCGTTCTATGACTTCTACTGTGACGAGCTAAAGGAAATTATTTTCAAAAATCACGATCACCTTTTTGAACTCAATCGTGATTTGCTGTCATTCTGTCTGCGACAAATCGGTTTAAAAAAAAATATTTCGGCAACGTTGGCTTATGAAGAGGCTGTTTCTGAAAATATTTTTGATTGTCGATCGCTCATTTCCTGCAAAAAACCTTTTGAACATCGTAATTTCTTTACACCAAAAAAATACCAACAGGTTTTTGGCAATGAATTTGTTCCTAACCTTTCGCTTATCGATTTGTTGTTTTGTGAAGGTCCGCGGGTGAGCGAGTTTATTCAACCCTTTTAGGTCGTTTCGAACCAATGAAATTCGAAAGTTGTTGTACAATCGTTTGTAGCAAGAGCGTTTGTTAATATTTTTTGAATAAACCCTTTAAACATTTACATTTACATTATCCGAAGAATTTATGCCTAACATGGAAGCAAAATTTTCTAACCGTGTCAAAGAAGTAATCACCCTTAGCAGAGAAGAAGCTTTGCGCTTGGGCCATGATTACATTGGCACTGAGCACTTGATTTTGGGGATGATCCGCGAGGGAGAAGGAGTGGCCGTGGCGCTGCTGAAGAAATTAGGTGTGCAGTTAGACCAATTGCGTGCCGAAATTGAAAAAGTATCCAAAGGAACCGCAACGCACGAAATAAAAAACGTAGCCAACATTCCGTTAACCCGAGCTTCAGAAAAAATATTGAAGATCACCTACCTCGAAGCAAAAGTTTTTAAAGCACAGTTGATCGGCACGGAACATTTGTTGCTCTCCATCTTGCGCGATCCTGATAATCTGGCAACCCAGATTTTGAATAAGTTCGATGTGACTTATGAAACTGTAAAAGAAATGCTCGAGTACCAAAGTGAAAATCCCAAAGCGTCTTCTGATACGGATGACCCAGATGAGGATTCTTCAAAAATGTTTGGCAGTGGGTCGAGTGCAGGTACAGGAAAAGAAAAGAAGGGTACCGAGAAATCTCGCACACCAGTGCTCGATAATTTTGGTCGTGATCTTACGCGTTTGGCCGAAGACAATAAACTTGATCCGATCGTAGGTCGCGAAAAGGAAATTGAACGTGTTGCTCAGGTACTTAGCAGAAGAAAGAAAAATAATCCGATTTTAATTGGCGAACCTGGTGTTGGCAAAACCGCCATTGCAGAAGGTTTAGCTTTAAGAATTATTCAGAAAAAAGTTTCAAGGGTTCTGTTCGGCAAACGAGTAGTGACACTTGATCTTGCTTCATTGGTGGCGGGCACAAAATACCGCGGACAGTTTGAAGAACGGATGAAGGCCGTTCTCAATGAATTGGAAAAAAATCCTGATATCATACTATTTATCGATGAGATCCATACAATTGTCGGAGCAGGAAATGCTTCGGGATCGCTCGATGCCTCCAATATGTTCAAACCTGCCCTTGCCCGGGGCGAGATCCAGTGCATCGG
>DPLR01000377.1 GCA_003541895.1 Cytophagales bacterium
AGGACTGGTGGCCGGCTACGTTGGGCAAACGGCTATTAAGACAGGCGACAAAATCAATGAAGCCATGGGCGGCATCTTGTTTATTGATGAAGCCTATTCGCTTGCCAGCGGAAAAGGTTCGCAATATGATTTTGGAAGTGAAGCCATTCAAATCATTTTGAAACGGATGGAAGACAACCGCGGAAAATTTGGAGTGATCGTAGCGGGCTATACCGAAAACATGGAAGAGTTCATCAATTCAAATCCTGGATTGAAATCGCGTTTCGATAAATATTTTCAGTTTGAAGATTATTCGGCCGAGGAAATGTTTGTGATCGCACAATCCATTTTTACGAAAGAAGGTGTTCGGCCAGATGAAGCAGCATCTAATCACCTGAAAAATTATTTTAATTACCTGCACGAGCACCGCGATCAACACTTCGGCAACGCCCGCACCGTACGGCAAGTCGTGGGCGAATGTGTGAAGAATCAAAACTTGCGCTTGGCTTCCATGAAAAAAGAAGATCGCACCAAAGAATTATTGGAAACCGTAATTTTTGATGACGTGAAAGAATTTGAAATCAAAGAAGACTCGCACGGAAAAGTGAAGTTGGGGTTTAAGTTTGGCGAAAACAAATAATCCATTACCGTATTTACTATTTATGGGATGGATAAATAAAAATTCTGGCTATTTTTGATTTGAACACAATCCATTTAGAGCGAGCATGAAAATCTTAGTAATCGATGATGAAATGTTGGACCTTTTTCTCGCGAAAAAATTTCTCGAAGCCGAATTTCAAGTAGAAGGCTTCACTACCAAAGAAGAAGCCGTTCAATGGGCTAAAAATAACTCGTTTGATGTTTTGCTTAGTGATTATTACCTCAGTAGCGGAGTTCATGCGCACGATGTACTAAAAGCCTTACTCGACCTCAAAGGAAAAACATTCAAGTCGTTTGTGGTTACCAATTATGTGGACAGTGAAAAAGTTAATCAACTGAAGCAAGCAGGCTTCAACGGAGTAATCGATAAACCATTGGATCTAAAAAAAGTGAAGAAAGCGTTAGAACTTTAAATGCCATGAAAAAAATTATTGTATTAGTTTTCTCCTTTTTAATTTCGGCCGCCTCGGCTCAAATAACTGATTCTACTGTTTTCGAACTTCGCATTTACAAAATCGCTGAAGGCCAACGCGAATCGTTTATTCATCTCTTCAAAAATGAAATCAGCAAGTTGATCGAAAAACACCAGATGAAATTCTACGGATGTTGGACCGATGTTGATAGCAACAAAGTAGTTTACATCGTATCACACATCAACAAGGTAGCCATGACTACTTCCTGGAAAAATTTTTATGCCGACCCCGCGTGGGCGCCCATCAAAGAAAAATTGAATGCGAATGAAAAGACCGTCTTAAAAACTACATCCATGCTCCTGCGCTATTCAGATATTGTTCCTTTCAAAACAAATACGAGCGATGCCAAGCTGTATGAATTGAGAATCTATTATTGTTTCCCCGGTCGATTACCCAACTTAATCACCCGATTTAAAACCGGGACCACTCGGATTTTTGAAAAGAACGGAATGGAAAACATCACATACTGGACCACCATTGAAAAATCGGGACAGTCAAAACTCGTTTATTTTGTCGCGCACAAAGATAAGGCTGCACAAAAAGCAAGTTGGGATTCATTCGGAAAGGATCCGGATTGGATCAGGCACCGCAATCAGTCAGAGAAAGACGGAAAAATTGTTGAGCGTGTTGAATCGTTAAGCTTGACTCCGTTCTCGATTCACTAACTCTTACTCTTCGTAAAATTCCCGAAGCGAACCAAAATAGGTTTCGTTCCAGCCTTCCACAATATCATCGTACGCCTCGTCAGGAATATTGGTGTGGCGAAGTTCTACCGAAGTTCCTTTCGGATCTTCATGCAAGCGAATGGTAACAATCGATTCTTCTTTTTGATCGCCAAAGTACCATTGCTGAACAATTTTCTTGTCTTGAACAAACTCAATATTTTTTCCAACGATGCTTCCCTCCCACAACGAAAATTCACTGCCAGTATCTGTCGACATTATGGCTTCTTCGCCCGACCATAAATGAATGGTGGCCGGATGCGTAAGCGCCCTGTAAACATCCTCGGGCGGGGCAGGAATGATAAAGTATTTTTTGTAGTCTTTCATGAAGTATAATTAAACCTCAATTCTGTTTTTTCCATCTTTCCAGTTGAGGGATATTTTTTGTGAAGAGACCTGCCAAAAAACCAGGGAATCCCATTTCTTTCAACTTGCTTTTCGCAAAGTCTTGCATTTGTTTCGGGGACCAGTCAGGTTGTTTGAATTTTCCATTTTCATAACAGTAAGCGCAGTACATTTCGCTGATAGTTCCGTCTGCATTTGTTCCTCCACCATTGGGTGATTTTTTCAATGGCATTCCACAACTCTGACAATTTTTATATTTCATTTCCATTGGGTTTTAGTTCTTCAATGCCGGAACCAATTCTAGTTCAAACAATTTCCTCCCCAGGTTTTGTCTTCCATCGCTCGTGCATCCACACCCACTGTTCCGGATGTTGCCGCACAATGTCTTCCGTCACCTTCGTGAAATTTTGCGTGTTGATGATTAAGTCTTGTTCGTCATCGCCCGTGTACACCAACGGAATTTCGGGCAAGATGTGCATTTGCTGTTTCAAATTTTCATCGAGGAAAATATACGTTGGCACAACGGCACAACCCGATTTTAGCGCCAACACAGTTGCGCCAACAGGTGTGGAAGCAGGCTTACCAAAAAAATTCACAAACCGGCTTTTAACTTTTGTGTCCTGATCAATCAAGATGGCAATGGATCCACCCGACTTCAGCGCTTTGAATAATCTCACACTCTCTCTGCCGCGCTCAATGGCAATGGCTCCGTGCGCATTTCGGTATTGCACCAGCAGCTCATTCAATTTCGGATCTGACAAAGCTGTGCCAATAATGTTGGGCTTCAGTCCGCGCAGCGCCATGTTGGTGATCTGCAGATCGAATGCACCGAGGTGACTTGTTAAAAACATCACGCCTTTTCCTTTGGCGTAGGCCTTCTCGTAGTTTTCCAGACCGTGGGTTTCTAAAAATTTTTCAAGATCGCTTAACGTCTTCACGCTTAATGACCGCAAAATATCTCCCGCGTTTCTACCGAGCATAACGAAAGTACGTTTGCTGAGTTGTTTAATTTCCTCCGATGATTTTTCATTTCCAAAAGCGATCGTCAAATGAGTGATCATGCGCGCAGCAGGCTTGGGCGAAAAGCGATACGCAACACGGCCAAGGAATCCGCAGAAACTCAACCAAAGTTTGCGCGGAAGAAGATTCGCTGAGAAGATGAGAAACCGAACGAACCAATACAGGGCGGCATATTTTATTTCCTTGCGAAGCGGACGTTTTTCCATGGGTAAATCCTGATGCAAATCGTGGTTAAAGATGTAAAGATACACGTAACTTAGAGCTATGAAAAAATTGTATCTGGTTCGGCATGCGAAATCAAGTTGGGATAGTCCTGACATGGACGACTTCAATCGGCCATTGAATAACCGCGGTGAAAAAGATGCCCCGCACATGGCCAAGATTTTAAAACGCAGAGGGGTTGTACCCGACCGGATGATTTCTAGTCCGGCTGTGCGCGCGCTGAAAACATGCAAGGAGTTTGCAAAGGTGCTTCACTTTGAAAAACACAAAATCGGTACCATCGAAAAACTATATCATGCCAGTGCTGATACGTGGCTGAAAGTATTGCAGTTACTGGATGAACATCCGGGCGATGACGAAGATGTGGCGTTGGTGTTTGGCCACAACCCGGGCATTACTGAGTTTGCCAATCAGTTGTTGAATGTCTCCATCGATAACATTCCTACTTGCGGAATTGTAAGTGCAACACTCGACATTGATGAGTGGAAAAAAATTTCTTACGGATGCGGGAAACTAGATGCATTCGACTATCCAAAAATGGATCAGTAAACGCCTCATTTCTATCTTTCTATTTCAATCATACAATCTCCCACTAGTTTCTCAAGGTTTTTGATTTTAAAACTGATCACTTTAGCATAAACTTCATGATCGACTTGGAGGGACTTTAAATGATATAAAAAGAGTTTATTCTTTTTTAGATTTTCAAAATCATTGGGAATCATTTCGCCATGATAAAAGGAGGTCGGTGATATAACTAAAAATTTATCAAAGAAAGGAGGATAGAAATTGCGCTTTAGATAATGAATATCTTCAGTTATTAGGGCTTGATTAAATTTTAAAGTACTGTACTCTTTTTCATATAGATTAATAATTGAAAACCTGAGTGTTTTATTCGAAATAATATTTAGGTCTATTGACTTGAGCGATTCGTAAGCTCCTTTATTACTTTCAAAACCTGTGTAATTATTAACGCTGGCAAAATAGAGTGAGAGAGAATCATAGTAAGGCTGGTTTTGTTTTATTGCTTCGATCATCTTTTCTCCACCTAAAATAGCCTCATTGTTCCGGTCCAAATCAAACTGTAGATTAACTATATCCGATTGAATACAAGAAATGATGTCTTTCAAATAACTGATTTCGACCTCTCTGGATTTTCTGCTTTCATTCCATTTTTCAAGAGTAAATGCGCCTAAGATACCGAAAACGACTACGAATAGTTCGATGAGGTACTTTGCCCAATCATCTTTCAAGTGAAATAAAATTTTCTTCATAACGGAATTTTGCTTTAACCTTCCCCTTTTGAAAAAAAGGAAACAATTTTTTTGAACATGCGCTTCTCAAACTCCAAAAAAAAATGAAACTGCCCGAAAACAAATCCATAAAAGAGCAGGATCACATTGTAAATAGGAAGAATTAAAATGTAGTAAAGCGCTTTCGCCCAGCTAGGGATTTCATCGCCAAAGAAAAAATGGAGTGCCGGGCGCTTCAGCCAAAGTACCGTAAAACCGGTACAGGCAAACACAATCAAAATGACAATCACTTGCCAGATGCTTTTCATTTTCCATCGATTCTGAAGTGTGTCGAGCCAGCTCATGGTGGGCTAATTAACTAAAAAGATTCCAATATTCATTTGAAGGCAGTGGCGCCTCAATCAAAATCTTTTCCTTTTTAACAGGATGAATAAATTCCAAACGCCTAGCATGAAGACAAATGCTTTGATCGGTGTTGGGTTTTTCAAAACCATACTTCACATCACCAACAATGGGGCAATTCATGGAAGCAAGCTGCACACGGATTTGATGTGGCCGGCCGGTGATAGGATTTACTTCCAGCAAAAACAAACCCGCGTGTTGTTTCAAAAATTTATAATTCAATTCCGAGCGCTGACCATCTTTATTTTCTCTTGCAAAGGCAGTGACTTTATTTTTTGATTCGTTCTTCACCAGCCAATGCACGAGGTTGCCCGATTCCTTTGCCGGTTTATTTTTAACGAGCGCCCAATAGGTTTTTTTTGTTTCGCGGTCGCGGAAGAGTGCGTTCATCCGCTCCAATGCCTTTGACGTTCGCGCGAAAATCACAACACCACTCACGGGCCGATCGAGCCGATGCACAACGCCCAGAAAAACCTCACCGGGCTTACTGTATTTTTCTTTGATGTATTTCTTGCAACGATCTACCAGCGGCTCATCACCGGTTTCATCGCCTTGCACAAGTTCTCCGGCAAGTTTATTAATGGCGAGAAGATGGTTGTCTTCGTAGAGAACATCGAGCATGCTCAAACTTCTGAATTTATTCTCCTTTGCGCAACTCTGCGGCCTTTGCGGTTTTAATGCATTTTAACCGCAGAGAACGCGGAGGGCGCAGAGATTTATTGGCCTAATCTTTAAACTCGCTGGTAAAATGGAAATTGATCTCCGGGAAATTATCCTGCACCATCTGCAGCCATGCTTTCGACTCGGCCATGAAAACCAGTTTGTCGTCTTTGTCTAAGGCAATGTGCCGCTGCTTGGAGGCAATGAACTCGGCCAACTTCTTATCGTCTTTGCTGCTAATCCAGCAGGCTTTGTAAATATTCTGAGGTGCAAACTCACACGTGGCACCATATTCTTCTTTCAACCGGAATTGAATTACTTCAAACTGCAAGGCGCCTACCGTACCAACTACTTTTTTCTTACCCAGTTGGTACGTGAATAGTTGTGCTACACCTTCTTCCATCAATTGCAAAAGACCCTTTTCTAACTGTTTGGTCTTCATCGCATCTTTGTTAATCACCTCTTTGAAAATCTCTGGCGAGAAACTAGGAATGCCCGTGTACAACATTTTCTCTCCCTCGGTAAGCGTATCACCAATCTTCAGATTGCCCGTGTCAAACAAACCTACAATATCACCCGGCCATGCTTCATCAACGGTTTCTCTATCCTGCGCCATAAATGCAGTAGCATTTGAAAAGCGAATCGATTTATCATTGCGTACATGCAAGTAATTGTTTCCCCGCTCAAATTTTCCTGAGCACACACGCAAGAAGGCAATTCTGTTTCTGTGCTTGGGGTCCATGTTTGCGTGAATTTTGAAAATGAACCCGGTAAATTTTTTCTCTTCCGGTTTCACTTCGCGTGTAGTGGTTTCGCGGATCAACGGTGGCGGAGCCAGGCGGATAAACGTATCGAGTAGTTCTTTCACACCAAAATTGTTCACGGCACTGCCGAAGAATACAGGCGCTACTTTCCCATCCATGTAATCTTTCACATCGAGTTCAGGATAAACTCCATTCAGCAGCTCTACATCTTCGCGAAGTTTGATCGCATAGCTTTCGCCAATGTATTGGTCAAGAACAGGATCGTTGATGTCGGAGATTTCAATTGCTTCCTCCACCGTGGTTTTACTCGGAGTAAAAAGTTTTAAACTCTTTTCATACAAACTGTACACTCCTTTAAAAGTTTTGCCCATGCTGATGGGCCAGCTCAGCGGATGCACTTTTATTTTCAGCTTCGCTTCAATTTCATCGAGCAAGTCAAACGGGTCTTGACCTTCACGGTCGAGTTTGTTGATGAAGCAGAGCACAGGCGTGTTGCGCATGCGGCACACCTCCATCAGCTTTTCAGTTTGTATCTCCACGCCCTTCACACAATCTACTACCATGATCACGCTGTCAACGGCCGTGAGTGTGCGGTAGGTGTCTTCGGCAAAATCCTGGTGACCGGGCGTATCGAGCAAATTGATTTTAATGTCTTTGTAGTTGAAGCCCATCACCGAGGTGGCCACCGAAATACCGCGTTGCTTTTCAATCTCCATCCAGTCGCTGCGCGCGTGGTCTTTGATCTTCGAACTCTTCACCGCGCCCGCTTTTTGAATGGCGCCACCAAACAGCAGCAACTTTTCTGTGAGTGTAGTCTTGCCCGCATCGGGGTGACTAATAATACCAAACGTTCTGCGCTTCGCTATTTCCTGTTCTAACGTCATATTCAAATTTCGAGGCGCGAAGATAAGTAAAAGTTGAATGATGATTTGCGGCCTGCCCGAGGCGGGCAACAGGCTGTCGGCAGTCGCCAACCTGCCGCACTTGCCACTTCGGGCTCCAACAATGCCTCCATCCTTGGCCGAGAGTGCAGATGACTAAAAGTAATTGCATATATTCGGATGTTGTGCGCAATGCTTAAAATAGAATGAGACCAGGAATAAGATTAAAAGTAGTGAGTGAGCCGGATGACGATGGACTATTTCAGTTTGAAATAAATATTTCCAACGGGCGGACAAATGCGGCTCTTGAGTTTTGGGGGTACTCGGACAATTTTGCGCAATTTGGTTCGGGACTGACTGACTTTCCAAAAACAATTCGAGATAAAGTGACTTATGAATTAGGAGGAAAAGACAAAGACGCCCAAAGATGGGCTTACTACTTATTATTAGAAGCGTTCTGTTATGACGCAACTGGACAATCTGCTATAAAAGTTAAAGTGGAGAATAAGTTCGACATTCCCACTTACGAGAGTAATGAGTTTTTTATTAAGTCTGAACCTGCTTCAATAAACAGACTGGGACAAGGATTAAAAAAATGGAACCCCGTTGACTCGAAAGAATTTGAATGGACATCAAACGAATAAATATGGGTAAAAGTATGAACGCGAAATTCTTTACGCTGCGTTTTAATGCACCAAAGTTAAAGTTGGTCGCCTGACTTACTTTATAAAGATCAGCACTTCAAGCACAGCAATGATTCGTGAAGATTACTCTTCTTTATTCAGATAATAACTCAACGCGCCTGAAGGACACTTCTTAACCTGTTCAATAATTTTTTCTGTAGTAGATTTCTCCGGAGTTATCCACGGCAACTCCTTCGGGTGAAATACTTCGCCAAGTCCGCGGAAGCAAATGGCAGAGTGAGCGCAGATGGTTGGCTTCCAAACAATAGTCACTTCGCCATTGGAGTATTTTTTGGTGATGTCTTTCATTGCAGTTCGGTAGTTATGTTGATCGGATGAGTTAACGTAGTATGCACCGGGCAGCGATTCGCAATCTCCAACAATCGCGCGCGACTTTCTTCCGTAAGATTTCCTTCCAACGTGATGTTACGGATAAACAATGTCGATTCATTTTTCTTCTCCATACTTACATTCACGGTAACTTTTTCAAGTGGGTAATTTTTCCTGTCCGCGTACATGCGTAACGTAATGGCAGTGCA
>DPLR01000247.1 GCA_003541895.1 Cytophagales bacterium
TAGAAAAACATGGACTTTGAGATAGTAATGAGTCATGAGTATTGAGTCGTGAGACAATTAATAGTCATGAGACAATTGGCAATACCAACTACTCAATTCTCAATACCAACTACTGAAGCATGAAAGACTTTCGCATACGAATAATTTTTAGGGTGGTGATGTTGGGCGCATCTATGGCGCTTTTCACTTTTATGTTGTACCGACCTAATATGATTTTCGCTGCTGGCCTGAATTTTTTCATCATCGTTTTTCAATTGGTAGAATTGTATCGTTTCACTTCGCAGACCAACCGCAAGCTCACTCGTTTTTTAGAATCGGTTCGTTATTCCGATTTCGCAACAGGGTTTGCTGCCGATAACAAACTCGGAAAAAGTTTTAAGGAGTTGAACGATTCTTTCAACGAAGTTCTTGAAGCTTTTCGAAAAGCGCGATCTGAGAAAGAAGAGAATTGGCAATACCTCAACACCGTAGTGCAACAAGTGCGCACCGGGATTATCTCGTTCGATACCGAAGGCAACATTGAATTGATGAATGCCAATGCCAGAAAATTTATTGGTATAGCCAATTTGAAAAACATAAAAGAACTCTCTGAAAAAAATCCAAAGCTTTTTGCCGCCTTAGTTGAAGTTCAAACCGGAAGAAGCGCTCTTTATAAAACCAATGATTTCTTGCTCACCTTACAAGCAACAGAATAACGCATACGCGGAAATACGGTCAAGCTGGTGACGATGCAAAACATTCAAACCGAATTGCAGAAGCAAGAATTGGAGGCCTGGCAAAACCTCACGCGCGTGTTGCGTCACGAGATCATCAATTCCATTACACCCATTTCGTCTCTCACCTCAACGCTTCGCGAAATTTTGGATCATGAATTAGTGAAGAAAGAAAATGACTACGAAATGAAAGGCGATGTGGCCGATGATTTGCGAGAAGGGTTGAGCACCATAGAAAGCAGAAGCAAAGGATTGATCAAGTTTATCGATGCCTATCGCGAATACACTTCACTCCCGCAACCTAAAATAAAAACGGTTCTACTAAAAGAGTTGATTGAGAAGACAGCGCAGTTCATGCGACAACAACTAAAAAATACTTCTCTTGAATTTTCGAGTTCATACAGTTCAGAGTACCTGACAATTCAAGCCGATGCAGAGATGATTGAACAAGTATTGATCAACCTAATTAAAAATGCGATCGAGTCTTTATTACAAAATGAGCACGGCAAAATTGAATTGATCGGAACTTACGATGGCCAAAATGTTTTGATTCAGGTCATCGACAACGGACCAGGAATTATTCCAGAAGCTATCAACCGAATATTCGTTCCATTCTTTACAACAAAAAAATCGGGCTCAGGAATTGGTCTTGCGCTCTCTCGTCAAATTATGCAAATGCACGATGGTTCACTCACGGTTGAATCAGAGCCCAATGTAAAAACGGTTTTTACACTTCGGTTTTGATTTTTTCTATTTCAATGAAATCAACTTCGGCACAAAAGTTTCGATGTACGGCTGTAAACCGGTGTAATGAGTTTTTCCAGGAAAAGCGGTAAGCGTTAATGTAGAAGTGGTTGCGCCATTGCTGATGAGTTTATTGTACGTGTCGACTGAGTTTTGGTAAGGCACGGTAACATCGGCATCACCGTGATACATGAACATTCTTTTCGTAGGATACCAATCGATTAGCGAATTGTGATTAAATGCGCTGACAATGTATTGGTACGATGGATCCGTATCAATGGAAGATAACAATTGCGGATTAATTAACTTCGGAATGGTGTCATTCAAATAACCATCGATCACACCACCCGATTTAGTTCCATCAAACAGACTGGGAATTTGTGTTGCGTACTTGCTTTGGAAAAAATCTGTGAGCGGCTGATTCCATTGGTAATAGGTTTTGTAAGCATCGGCTACGTAAGCAATGAAAAAGGGTTCATCGTAAGTTTCAAGGCTGAAAAAATATTCTTGCATTCCTTTCACGTCATAACCGCCTGACGATGGAAACGAAGCAATCAATTCAAAATTTTCCAAACCATTTTGTTCGATCGCTTTGTGTGTGGCCATCGTAACATAACCGCCTTGCGAATAACCGGCTAAAAAAAGTTTTCCGTTGAACGACACATTTTTTTGAATCGCGAGTTCGCGTGCCGCTAGCAACAAATCGATGTTTGCCGATGCCGAAGTTTCTTGCACATAATACGGATGAAGCAAATTGGATGAACTACCAAAGCCAATAAAATCCGGGATCACCGCAATAAAACCGGTAGACGACAAAGCCGCATATAGAATGGATTCAAAATCATTGTTCGACAAAGCCGTGGGAGCTTCCGGTTGCGAGGCAATGGTGCCATGCGCAAAACTGATCATGCCTAAACTCTGATTTGAATTGTTTGGCAAAATTACCAAGCCCGATGCAGAGATAGTTTGATTTAGATAGGCTGTTTTATAAGTTACTTTGTAAACATCAACATTGTATTGGAGAATGCTGGTTGGAAGGTTGATTTGTGCTCCTTGAATAAACAATCCCATACTGAAAGAAGTGTACGAAGATTTCGGTGTAGCGTTTTGAAGGTAAACTGGTTTGAATGTATCTTCTTGTTTGCTGCAAGAAATGACGAGCAACAAAAACGCAACAACGGCAAATTGTTTTTTCAACTTCACATTAATTTGAAATAGGAGGATCGACAATCACTTTCAAAGTTAGTTAGTTCCAGAAACTTCCTCTGGCTTCTTCCCGATCGATCGGATTAACTACCAAAGGAATTGAATTGCTTTGATTTGTACACAGCCTCTGATTAAACGGTCTACGTTTCGTGAATGGCTCTAAGGTCAACCAGGCCCTCAGTTACTTTCATAAAATTTTTTTAACTGAATATCAATTAGTTACCAAATAAAAGTAACTTTTTTCCAAAAGTACTTGGCTATACATAGTACCTTTGCCGTATAAGATCATTGTATTAACAATTGCCTATGAATCTTGAAAACACACAGGTGCAGATGCGGAAAGGAATTTTGGAATACTGCATTCTGCACATCATTGCGCGCGGAGAAACGTATGCCTCCGATATGCTCGATGAACTCACTTCTGCCAAAATGATTGTGGTGGAAGGAACGCTTTATCCACTACTCACCCGGCTGAAAAATTCCGGCCTGCTAGAATATAAGTGGGTAGAATCGAAGTCGGGACCGCCACGCAAATATTACAAGCTCACACACGTGGGTGAAAAATTTTTGAAAGGCCTTACCGAAACCTGGGATGACCTTGTGCACTCCACAGAAACCATTCGCAAAAAGACCACTAACGTTTAACCTCACCTCTATCTCGATATGAAAAAGACATTGAGCATCAATATCAGCGGCATCATCTTCCACATTGAAGAAGATGGCTATGAAACGCTACGAAAATATTTGGATTCGATCAATCGTTACTTTAGTACGTTTGAAGACAGCAGCGAAATTCTTGCCGACATTGAAAGTCGCATTGCCGAAATTTTTCTGGCCAAGTTAAACGAAGGCAAACAGGTAATTACGGCCGAAGATGTGCAACACCTTATCGCTACCATGGGTAACGTGAGCGATTTCAAAGCGGCAGAGGAAAACGACAACCTTCGGGACGACTTTGCTAATGAACCCAAATATGAAAAGCAATCCAGATCAAGCTCATCGCAACCTGCCAATAAAAAATTATTCCGCGACCAAAAGCGAAAAGTGCTTGGTGGCGTATGCGCAGGCCTAGCCCATTATTTCAGTGTGGACATGGTGTGGGTGCGTTTGATTTTTGCATTGCTCGCCTTTGGTTTTGGTGGTGGCATTTTGGTTTACCTGATTTTGTGGATCGTGTTGCCCGGCAATCAAAATATGGAAGAAGAAAAGAGCATTAAAAAAATGTATCGCAAGTCGGAAGGTAAAGTGTTGGGCGGTGTAGCCGGAGGTATTGCCGCTTACTTTGGAGCCGATGTAATTTTAATACGCGTGCTCTTTGTCATCTTGAGTTTCTTCGGTGCCTTTGGTATAATTCTTTATCTCATCTTTTGGTTTTCACTTTCGGAAGCCAAAACCATTACCGAGAAAATGGAAATGCAGGGCGAGCCGGTTACACTTTCAAATATTGAATCGAACGTAAAGAAAAGTTTAAACGAACGAGGTGATGAAGAAAGTACCTTGGCTAAAATTGTGTTGTTTCCATTTCGCACATTAGCAGCGGTAATCACCTTCATCGGAAAAATCCTTGGGCCAATATTCAAAGCGATAGTAGAAGTGGTTCGTGTTATGACCGGGGTCATTATCCTGCTCTTGGGCGTTGCTCTCGTAATTTCCATCTTGCTCAGTTTCGCTGTGGTGTTAGGTCTAATTTCTTCCTCTTCTCTTGATGGCAGTTTCTCATTTTTGCAGGGAGTTGACTGGCCAGTGGATGCATTTAAAGCATCCATACCGATGTGGACAATCATCGCTGGCTTCTTCGTTGTGCTCATTCCCTCTTTGTTTATTCAACTGTTGGGAAGTTCGATTATTGCCAAACGAATGGTGATCCGCCCAATTGCCGGTTGGTCGATGTTTGCCATTTTCGTTGTCAGTATAATCATCGTTAGTTTCACTTTGCCGAAAATTATTTGGTCATTTAAAGAAGAAGGTGAATTCAAAACTGAAAAGACGTTTGATGTTAATGGAAAAACAGCGGTGCTTAAAATCAATGAAACTGGTCTTGACGATTATCATGTTACAAATCTTTCTATTAAAGGGTATGATGGGAAAATTTTGAAACTCACGGAGAAATTCCGGGCGCAAGGGAGCTCGCGCAAGAGAGCAATAGAAAATGCGCAAACGGTAAGTTATAATGTAAAGCAAGCCGACAGTGTGATCACATTCGATTCGAACATCTCCTTCAACAAAGATGCTGAGTTTCATGCCCAGCGCTTGGAGCTAGAGTTGTTGGTTCCATACGATCAAAAATTAGTGCTTGATGCAGACACCTGGCGATTGCTCAATAATGCTGGCCGATGGAGT
>DPLR01000519.1 GCA_003541895.1 Cytophagales bacterium
GAGTTTGGTATTGAAGCAGAGATTGAGGTGACTTTCCCTGAAGTTATTACTCAAGACAGATCCGCCAAGCTTAAAGACTTAGCTACAGCTGAAGAAATGCAATGGATCTCTCATTCTAGAGCTGCAGAAATTGCTGCTAAAGAATTAGGCATTTCTAAATATGATTGGGAATTAGAAAAATCTGAGATTGAACAAGAGCAACAAGAAAAGCAAATCATGCCGGAAATCACGCCCGCTGGGTCTCCATTAACATCGCCTGGATCTGTTGCTCCGAATGCTAAACAGATTGTTCCTGATCTTAAAGGACCAAGCCTTGCTGGACCTTTGGCCCCTGGACCTGGGCAAAAAATAGCTAAGAATGATTCAACTTCTGCCATTACATCTGATGAAAAAAAAGAGATTAAAAATGTACGGTGACGACATAAAACTTGAAGATATTCAAAAGGATCCGACCAAATATGGTGCGCCTACTTTTGAAGAGTTTTGTAAGAATCCGGACAAATTTAGTCCAACCATATCTGTTGATGAAGCCTTGGCCGCTATTGACAACGGTGGGCAAAATACGCGCAGAATATTAAAAGAGCGTACTTATCATGTAGGAACGCAAATTTTTAAAAGTTTAGAAAAAGCAGTGGATTTTTGTCGAGACCACAACATTAAAGTCGATGATTGGAAAGTTGTGATTGATAAAATTCCAGGACACTGGGGCCATGAGAAAGTAATTTTTATGGAACCCGAAGAATGGACAAAACGTCAAAATTGGTAGCTTAGGGAATTGAGCCACCTAAATTAAAACTAAGACCAGGGAAAGGTCATACATGCCCGGCGCTAAATACGATCGGTGTGTCACTAAAGTTAAGAAAAAGGCAAGTGTCGATAATCCTTATGCTGTATGTGCCGCATCTTTAGGCACCACAAAAGAAGATAATGGCACAATGGGCCCTCGGGCATATTTGGATCAGTGGTTTACAAAAGTAAGACCTGCCAAATTTTTGCCTCAAGGTGTTGCAATGGAGGCAGACCCTGTAGAGCCTCCAGCCGTTACTAAGGATGTTGTCGAAGCAACGGATGCCCTTCAATACGTTACTAAGCTTATCTCAGATCATCCTGATATGTCGGCGATGGCATATCTGAATTTAATGAAATCTAAAGGCATTAAGTTTGAAATGGAAGTGGTGAGCAAAGAGGCAGACGCGGCTAGTACACAAGTTGGTTTAACTAGGGAGTCTGGGAACTTAACTTTTAGGACTGGTCGATTCATTGAATCGGTCGCAAGTCCTGGCCAAAACGGAAGGCCAGACGCTGCTTTTACAAGATTCAAGACTATTTTATTACAAGAGGGACTTGGCAACTTAAGAGATCTTTATTTTTATTCACGCCAAGCTCTTGAAAGTGCCGTGCCTATATTTGAGGGCAAGAAGATTTTTAGTGATCATCCAACGGCTGAAGAAGAACAAACAAGACCAGAGCGTTCAGTTCGTGATGTTCTAGGACATTTTGAAAATATACACATTGAAGAGGGCGAAGATGGTCAGGCTCTGCTTGTTGGCGATGTTGTTATACCTCCAGATGAGCCCTTTGTTTGGGCAAGGTCTCTTATGGGACACGCTGTTGATTATGCCAAGAAATATCCAGATAAGGACTTTGTAGGCTTATCGATTATCGCATCTGGTGATGCTAATGAAATGCCTATTAATGATCTTATATCTCAAGGAATTCCACAGTCCGCCCTTCTCAAGCTTAAGCAAGCACAAGAGATGGGTAAAGAAGCTGTGAAAATCGTAACTGTGATTGCTGATGCCGTGTCTTGCGACTTGGTTTGTGAGGCGGGAGCGGGCGGTAAAATTTTAGCAATGATTGAATCAGATATTAATAATCCTAAAAAAACAAAACCGTTAGAAGGAGACAACATGTCTAAGAAAACGAAAGCACCGAAAAAACTTTTTACCGAGGCAGATCAGACTGACGACATCGTTGTCGATACTACTGATAAGGGCCATCCAGACGCAGCTCAAGATGTAGATCTTATTAAAAAAATGATCGCCAAATATCTTTCTGCAGACTCAATGGCTTCTGAAGAAGAATGCGGCATGGTTAAGGAGGCTTATGAAGCTTGTAAAGAAATGGGAATGGACGAAGGAGAAGCTGCAGAGACTGCATGTAAGCAGCTTAAGCTTGCTAAACACATGGCTTCTAAAAAACAAAGCGAGGCTGTCGATGTTGACGCAAAAAAGGGCGTCGTTGGCGGATCCCCAGCAGAAGCAGAGTCAGAAGTCGAATCAGAATCCGAAATGGAATGTGAATCAATGGAGTCTGAAGAGGCGAAAGAAGAAGAAGGTAAGAAGGTTAAAGAATCTAAAGCAACTAAAGAAGCTTATGCTGCTTTGCTTGGCGAGAACGCTAAGTTGAAAGCTCAAATTAAAGAATCAAATATCATAAAACATTTAGATAAATTGATGGAAGATTCTAAGCTTCCAATGGCGGCCACTAAGGAATTCAAAAGCTTAGTTAAAGACGCGAAATCAACTGAAGAAATTAACAAAATGTTTAAAGTTTTCGAAGCAGCTTATAAGTCAACGACAGCGGCAGGCCGAGTTGATTTTGCGGGCTTATTCACACAACCAGAAAAAACAGTTCAAACATCTGATGCTGGCGGTAAGGCCGTATCATTTGATGGCGTATTTAGAGACTAATTTAAAAGGAGTAAAAAATGTCTACAGCACCTCGGCATTCAAGGATTGTTCTAACAACAGCCCAGAAAGCTATATTCCAGGATCTTCAGGGTAAGGTTGCATCTACCACTGATTTCAATACTGGCGATTTGCTTTGCTGGGATTCTACTAACCATATCGTTTATCTTCCAACAGCAGAGAGCAATGGATCTACCTTCTTAGGTATTTCTGATGTTTCTGTTAATGATGGAGTGATCTTGCCCACATATCAAGGCACTGATAATTCAGCTTCTCAGCCTAGTTATGAAAT
>DPLR01000012.1:0-1326 GCA_003541895.1 Cytophagales bacterium
ATGATCAATCGCATTTTATCAAGGAGTTTCATGATTTTGCCCAAGACACGCCATCATCCTTTTTTCAACCCGCAACTTTTGTGTCGCATTTTTACAATAAAAGCATGCCATTGTTGCGATAAGTAAGATGTATTATCTTATGACACAGAAGGGAGATTTAATATGATTATTGTTAAGGCGATATTGGACGCACAACCAGGTAAAGAAGAAGACCTGGAGATACTGCTCAGAGCGATTATCCCAAAAGTCCAGGCAGAGGAAGGAACAATCGAATATACGCTTCACCGTGCGCTGAATACCCCCAGACGCTTCTTTTTTTACGAGAAATACCAGGATCAGGAGGCGTGTAACTATCACATGGCAACCTCCTATCTCCAAGAACTTCTCAAACGATTTGAAGAGCAGTTAGTACGCGCTCCAGATGTAGAATTGTTCGAGGAAATTGCTGGATTTAGCCGAACAAAGTAAAATAAAGGGGACAGTTTTATTTAACGATTGCTCAGTCATTAGAACCGATCGCAGTAGCTGGGCTGCTCCGGCTAAGATTATCGTTAGGACGGGTGGGAATGAGGGAGGTACATGAAAATATTTTTTGAGTGAAGCAACTGAAATTCAAGGTGTTCCGTGTCAGGCTGGTGTTATGAAACCCGTTCAATTCTATAGCTCCGGCAAGCTCATGAATTGTAGCTTGTCCAAAAATTATATCGTTGGCGAAAAAACTTTTAAAAAAGGTCAAAAATTGGCCCTCGATGAAAATGGAAAGGTCGTGGCTGCGGAGTAATGTAAGTTTTGAAATTTTTCCGAACCACTGCTTGCACAGCGACGGCAAAAAGCCGCCGCGCGTGAAGCTGGCGTTAACCTGCGAAGGAGGAAAACCATGGAAACCAATGACCGCTATCAAAGAGGCTGGGGAAAGCTCAAAGAGATTGATGGAGAAGCTGGCGAGCGCGTCATCGAAAGCCTTAAGGATATTGCTCCAGATTTTGCGCGATTACTGATTGAATTTCCGTTTGGCGACATATATTCACGGCCAGGATTGGATCTGAAATCGAGAGAAATAGCTGTGGTGGCAGCCCTGACCGCATTAGGAAATGCTACCCCTCAGTTAAAAGTTCATATTCATGGCGCTCTAAATGTTGGATGCACTGAGCAGGAAGTTGTGGAGGTAATCATTCAAATGGCTGTTTATGCGGGTTTTCCTGCAGCGCTTAATGGATTGTTTGCAGCCAAAGAAAAAGGCTAACAATTCCATCAACCGGTCGGCTTTCAGCCGCCGGTTATGGAGAATTGGGGACGTAGGTTAAAAGGTGAAAATAATTGACATTT
>DPLR01000012.1:1606-2526 GCA_003541895.1 Cytophagales bacterium
TTGACTGCGTCAACTCGCGCATTAGGTTTCTTCAAATGAGTCTATCATTAAGATATTTAAACAATGTCAATCCATATCTAAAAAGTGAGATGCTCTATTTTGGGAAGTGGCTTCGTAAGTTTTATAATTTTCCAATTCCAATTGAGATCAGGCTCCTTAACGAAAAAACTATTGACGATTTTGATGGTACGAAATGTGTTCTTCGTTGGTGGCAAAACTCAGGTGAATCTGAATCATTCAAAGGTGAAATAGCGGTAGGGACATTTGATGAGAATCTAAGCAGTGAGGGGCCAACAGTAGCATTCCCAACAGTTATAGCGGCCATAGGACGAATTGTTAAATATTATTATCAAGCAATTGATGACTTACCAATAAACGAAGATTTGATCACAGAATGGGGTGACCAAGTAATGACTGCATTTATTGATAAAACAACCCCTCCATCTGTGCAATAAAATATGGATTTAAAATTGAACCTAACAAGGCGCTTTCAGTTGGACACGCAAAAAGCCGCGCGCCCCTGAAGCGCAGCGTTAGGAGATTCATAGATACAAACCCCGAAGGATGAATGTATGGCAAAACCAAAATTCAACAAATCCTTATACTTCACTGATCATCAGGGTGAAATCCGTTTTCTGGTGCAGATCTTGAATCTTGGGAAGGGGGCTGATGATGAATTAAAGTTTGTTTTTACCCATTCGCCTTCTGGCGTTGGTGGAGTCTACACCGAATCCAAGGGGGAATGGAGTCACAACGATATCCAACGACTTCAGCCAGAAATATCCTATCATTCTGATGGTTCAATGCTCATGAAACTTCCGTCCTATCTGAACGTACTGAGACGATCTATAAAAATCCGATAGGTACTGGTGAAAGACGAAAGGCACTAGCAGACATCTTTCTATGGGAGCCTATCGTGA